>CALJKZ010000077.1 GCA_937983085.1 uncultured Gemmatimonadales bacterium | reverse complement strand
TCGACGAGGCTGCTGAACTCCTCGGGGCTCATGAGGCGTTCGGGCCTCAGGAAGCGGAAGAGGGCGACGACTCCGGCGGCTGCAAAGAGGCCCACCAAGGCGAGGAGGTCCCGGGTGCGCCGGGCGGGAAAGATGTTCACCAGAAGGAGCGTCCCCGCACTTCCCAGGACCGCCGGGATCACCAGGAAGGGCACGACGGTGCCCAAGGCGAGGAGGTAGTACGTGGGCCCGGCGGCGTAGACCACGCCGTACGCCACCAGGAGGGGGACCGCCAGGAGCGCCACCATCCACGAGGAGTCGACGATGGTCTCGATGAGCCGGGCGGCATACACCGTCTCCGACTCCACCGGCGCCGCCACCACGAACTCCAGGTCCTCGGAGAGGAAGAAGGTGGAGAGGGCGGTGATGACGTTCGAGAGGATGAGGATCATCAGAAACGTCAGGAAGGCGATGCCCAGGAGCTTGCCCGCCAGTAGATCGCCGATCCCCTGCGTGCCGCGGAAGTACTGCAGCATCCGGAAGATCACCGCGAAGATGAGCGTCCAGAAGAAGAGGCCCACGAAGCCTAGGAGGAAGCCCTTGAAGACGCGTCCTTCGTCGGTCTTCGCCCGGTTCAGCTTCGTCCGGATCTTGGGCCGGAGGAGCCAGAGAAGGCCGGCGCGGGGCCGGACCGCGACGCCGTTCACCGTCCGATGGCCTCCCGCAGACCTTCGATGATGTCGTTCATGGCTTCGCCGCCGGTGACCTTCAGGAAGATCTCCTCCAAGTGGGCACCACCGGCGTGCGCCTGTTCACGGAGCTCCTCCATGGTCCCGAAAGCGATGATCTCGCCCTCGGCGATGATGGCGATGCGGTCGCACAGCGCCTCGGCCACCTCGAGGGTGTGCGTCGAAAGGAAGACCGTCCCCCCGTTTCCGGCGAACGTCCGGAACAGGTCCTTGAGGAGGCGGGCGGAACGCGGGTCGAGGCCCACCATCGGCTCATCCACCACGATGAGCTCGGGCTGATGAATGAGGGCCGAGCTGATGAGGATCTTCTGCCGCATGCCGTGGGAGTAGCTCTCGATGAGCTCGTCCTTCCATGGCGTGAGGTGGAAGAGCTCCAGGAGGCGATCCGCCCTCGCCTCGACCTCGTCTCCTTCCCGACCCCACAAGCCGGCGACGAAACGGAGGAACTCGCCCCCCGAGAGCTTGTCGTAGAGGTAGGGGCGGTCCGGAATGTAGCCCACCCGGGACTTGGCCCGCTCGGGGTCCGTCTCCAGATCGTCGCCACCTACCAGTACCTGGCCCGACGTCGGCCGGAGGACGCCTGCCACCATGCGGATGGTGGAGGTCTTCCCCGCTCCGTTGGGCCCCAGGAACCCGAAGATCTCGCCCCGGTTCACCGACAGGTCGAGGCCCTTCACGGCCTCGAAGCTGCCGTACTTCTTCCAGACGTGGCGGAGCTCGAGCATGAGGCCTGGCGAGGCCTTCGGCTCAGGCGGGGCGAGCACGGCGGTGTTCGTTTCTTGCATATCCATCACGAGCGTTCCTCTCGGCGCCGGTGGTTGGCAATCACTGCTGAGCGGTGGTCACGTCGAGCACCTCGATGTCGAGGTTGCCGATGAGTCGGACGATCTCCACCTGCTGTGCGAGCCCGCCGATGACGAATCGGATGTGCGATGCGTCGGCGGGGTACTGACCGAAGGTCGGGTCGACGGCGACCCATTCGCCCAGCCAGACTTCGGGCCAGGCGTGATAGAAGAAGGCGCCGTTCACGTAGACCAGGCCCACGGCGGTGCGGGCGGGGAGCCCGAGGGCTCGAGCCATGGCGACGTAGAGCAAGGTGTGCTCGTTGCAGTAACCCTGGAGGGCCTCCAGGACCTGTACGGCATTGGGCACGGAGAAGGTGATGTCCTTCTCCAGCATGTTGTACACCGAGGTGGTGAGCTGGCGAGCCACCTCCTTGGGGTACTGGGCCCACTGCGTTCTACGACCCGTGACTTCCCGTGCGCGGCGGATGATGCGCTCGTCGTCGCTCTGGATGAGGGGCTCGGGCTCGAGGGCTTCCCGTAGATCCATGAACGGGTAGGGCAGCCGGTAGTTCGGGTCGATGGCGTCCCAGTTCTCCCGCCGGATGATGAGCGTGTCACCCCGGAGAGTCTGACGCCCCCCGTCGAGCTGGAACCCCTCCAGATCCACTCCGGTGAGCCGGAAGCGGATCTCGTCGTGGATGGTCACATCGTCGAAGTCGACGTTGCTCTGGACCGCCGTGGAGAGGATGACGTCGTCGTCGATGGGCGACGAGGACGCCAGTCGGGAATCCTCCTGCGCCTGACGAACGAGTTCGTACTCCGTCTTCTCCATGGAGAAGCCCAGACCGGACTCGGCCCGGAGGATGCGGCCGTCCTCGTCCACCCAGCTTTCCACCCGAACCCCTCCGAAGACCTCGGCGATCCTCCACGCCGGGACCGAGTCGACGCGGGCGGTGGTCCAGCGACCGTCGGGGCCCAGCGCCGCCGAGTCGGTGACGAAGAGGGTGTCGTGCTCCAGGATGTCCACCTCCACCGTGCGCGTGCTGAGGCTGGTGGGGTCGAAGACGGGAAGCCGCACCGTCTCCCCCACCTCCAGGCCCTCGCCCATGGCGACGCGAATGGGGACCACGTTGGACATGACCGGCGGCTGGGGCAGACGGAAGCTCAGGTTCTGCTCGCTCCCGGCGGAGACGATTCGCACCTCGAGTGTCGTGTCGGGTGTGAGCTCGCCCGACGCCGCGAAACGGCCGACCTCGGAATCGAGGGTGAAGGAGAAGTTCTCCATGACCAGCGAGGGGCTGAGCTTGACGCGGGTCCGGGCGATGGCGACGCCGGTCTGACCGAGAGCGGGCAGCTCCAGGTTCATCACGTCTTCCAGCTCGAACCCGTCGGGCACCGTGTCCAGACGCGAGGTGGCCTGGCCGACGGTGCGATCGCCCATGGTGAGCGTGTAGAAGTTGATGCCCGGAGCCAGGGTCAGGGCGGCTTCGGCGATACGGGCGAGCTCGGGCTGAAAGTACTCGTCCCGAGCCTTCCACCCCACCATGGCAACCCAGATCAGGACGATGAACGTCCCGAGGACACGCTTCGACATCGGCTCCTTCGGTTCGGTCGGCTCGACGAGTCGGCTTCCAATGAATGTGGAGCCGGGCTCCCCGACGCCACCGATTTCTACAACCGAGTATCGACGGGCTGCCCTGGAACGAAAGCGTGGAGGTGCCGACGCGGGCCGGCCGGGTTCGGGCGAGGCGGACCGGCCGGCTTCAGGCGAAGCCGTTCCGAACTACGAGCGTTGAGCGGCGAGCTCATCGATGATGCGCTCGAACATCTCCGCCTCGAAGGCCGTCGACACGACGATGACGAAGTCGAGGGGCGGCACGCCCTCGTCCACGTGGTTGTAGAGGATCTCCGCCAGAGCCCGCGCGGAGTCCTCGGGTTCAGTGGTACCCACGCCGATGCCGAGGGGCGGAAGGGCCAGGGAGTCCAAGGCCCAGTCGGTGGCGCGCCTCAGGCCATTGCGGACGGCCTTCTGCACCGTGGCGGTGGTCTGCGGCTCGTCCTCGGACATGACCAACACGTGGATGAGGAAGTCGAAGGGCAGATCGCCCGCCGGAGTCATTACTGCGCGCCCCAGAAGGATGGATCCCGAGCGCGACAGCTTCTCCTCCACCGACTCGCCGGCGCCGGTGCCGAGATCCCGGGACAGGTGGCTCACGGGCGTCAGGTCGGTTCGAATGGGACGCAGGATGCCCTCGGCGTCGACGTCCCGGAAGGAGCCGTGGTGGACTCGGATCACGGAGTGTCCTCCTTCTGGAGGTCCCGTGCCCTGCGGTACATCTCGGCGGCTTCGGCGCCCCGATTCGCCCGATCGTACAGGTGGCCCAGGGTGTACGCCGGCCGGGGGTCCTCGGGCAGGAGCTCGGCCGCCTGGAGCATGACCTCCTCCGCCTCGCCGAAGCGACCGGCCCGGTTCAACGCGGCACCCCGATAGTAGAAGGCCAGTCCGTGCTCCGGCTCGCGGTCGCACACCGACCGGAGTTCGGTCTCGGCCAACTCGTACAGCCCGCGGCGGAACGCGAGGATGCCCAGCGCCAGCCGGGTCCGAAGATCGTCGGGGGCCGATCGCTGGGCGCGCCGCAGCACCTCGTCGGCGTCGTCGTATCGGGCGAGCTCGGTGAGGGTCGAGCCGTAGTTGGTCAGCACCTCCACGTTCTGGTCGTCCACCGCCAGCGCCGCCTCGAAATGCTCCAGCGCCCGCGTGCGCTCCCCGAGCTCGTCCAGGAGCACGCCCAGATTGTTGTGGGCCTTCAGGTTGTCGGGACGCTCGGCGAGGATGGCCTGGTAGAGAGCGATGGCCTCAGGCACCCTGCCCGACTCCACCAGGTCCCGGGCACGGGCCAGTTGGTTTCCGGCAGGCCGCGGAGCCGGAGGCGCTCCGTCGTCCTCTGCGGCTCGGGTCGGCGTTGGGGCCGACGACGGGGTCTCCGGCGCGTCCGAAGCGCGATCGCCGGCTTCGTCGAAGGATCCATCGTCCGCGGAGTCGCCGGCTTCGTCGTCGGATCCGCTGTCCGCGGAGTCGACCTCGTTGGTGTCGACCTTGCTGGAGTCGACCTCGGTGGAGTCGATCTCGGTGGAGTCGATCTCGGACGAGGACTCCTCGGAATCGCCGACGGTGTCGCCGTCTGGCACCTCGTCAGCCGGGTCCTGCCCTTCATCGCCCTCGGACTCGGCGGGGCCTTGGAGCTCGGCCTGGTCGTCGCCTACGCTCTCCGCACCGTCATCGGCGTCTCCCGCCTCCTCCACCAGATCGGGGAGGAGCTCGACCTGCCCCGGATCGTTCTTCTTCTTCTGCGCCTTCCGACGCTTCTTCCGCTTACGGCTCACCGGAGCACCACCTCGCCGGTCACCCAGCGCACGTAGTCGGTGGATCCGTCGGGAGCCGGTAGGGCCAGTACCTCGGGGACGTCGTACGGATGCAGAGCCACGATCCGGTCGCGCAGGGCGATGAACCCTGCCGGGATCGTCTTGAAGACGACGAGCACCTCGTCGTCCTCGTGAACCTCCCCCTTCCATCGGTAGATGGAGGTGACACCCGGTACGATGTTGGCACACGCTGCCAGTCGCTCGTCGACCACCCGCGACGCGATGGCCCGGGCGACTGCCGTGTCGGGTGCGGTGGTCAGGACGACCAGGACGGCCGCCTCTGCGGGGGTTCTCACAGCTGCCTCAGACGTCGCAGTCGGCCGCTTCTTCGGCGTACAGCGCGTCGATGACGGCGTCGAGCTTCTCCTGGACCACGCGCCGCTTCACCTTCAGCGTCGGCGTGAGCATCCCGTTCTCCACCGTGAACTCCTGATCGAGGAGCGCCAGCTTCTTCGGCTGCTCATAGGAGGAGAAGGAGCCGAGCATCCCAAAGAGCTGCGACTCCATGTGGGCCAGGACGGCCGGGTCGGCGAGGAGCTCCGCACGCGACGTCCACTCGATGCCCTCGCCGCGCGCCCACGACTCCAGCGGCCCGAACGCGGGCACGACGAGAATCGACGGGTGCTTGCGACGGTCGCCGACCATGACCACCTGCTCCACCAGGCCGTGGGTGGCCAGGAGGTTCTCGATGGGCTGGGGAGCCACGTTCTTCCCCCCGGCGGTGACGATGATGTCCTTCTTTCGGTCGGTGATGGAGAGAAAGCCGTCGGCGTCGATCTCGCCGATGTCGCCGGTGGCGAACCATCCGTCCTCGTCGATGACCTGGGCCGTGAGGTCGGGCTTCTTGTAGTAGCCCTTCATGACCTGCGGACCGCGGATGAGGATCTCACCGTCCGGCGCGATCTTCACCTCGGTGGACGGGATGGGCTTACCGACGGTCCCGATGCGGAAGTTCTCCTCGGTGTTCACGTTGGTGACGGGGCTCGTCTCGGTGAGCCCGTACCCCTCCAGAATCGTGAGCCCGATTGAGTAGAAGAAGCGGTTGAGGGTGGGAGCCAGCGGTCCCCCTCCGCTCACGAAGAAGCGCAGGCGTCCGCCCACCGCCGTCTTCACCTTCGAGAACACCAGGGTGTCAGCGATGGAGTACTGGAAGGCCAGGAGCCCTCCCGCCTTCTTGCCCTCGAGACGGAGGTCGGCGACACGATCCGCGACGCCCGCCGCCCACCCGATGAGCTTCTTCTTGAAGCCTTCGGCCGCCATGACCCCGTTGTAGATCTTCTCGTAGATCCTCGGCACGGAGACCACGACGGTGGGCTCGAGCTTCTTCAGATCCACGATGAGGGTCTCCAGCGATCGAGGATACCCGATGGTGCATCCGGTCCAGAAGAAGAGGTAGTCCACCATCCGTTGGAGGATGTGCGACAACGGGAGAAAGCTGATGGTGTTGTCGTCGACGCCGATGGGCAGGATCATGCACGACCCGCGGACGTTGGACGCCACGTTGTTGTGGGTCAGCATGACGCCCTTCGGCTGTCCTGTCGTCCCCGACGTATAGAGGACCGTCGCCACGTCGTGGGGCTGGGCGGCCAGTGCGCGGGCCCGGAACTCGGCCACATCGCCCTCGGGTTCGACGTCGGTGAAGAGATCCCACGGCACCGTGTCCACGACGTCGGTGGGGTCGAAGGTGACCACCAGCGGCGTCGCCGGGAGCTCCTTCGCGGCCTCGAAGACCTTCTCGGCCTGTTCCTTACCGGAGACGAAGACGAGGCGGGCCTCCGAATCCCCGAGGATGTAGGCCAGCTGGGAAGCGGTGAGCGTGGGGTAGATGGGGACGACGATGACGCCGGAACAGAGCCCCGCGTAGTCGGCCAGGGCCCACTCGGGCCGGTTCTCGGAGAGGATGGCGATCCGGTCGCCTCGTTGGATGCCGCGACCGGACAGACCGGCCGAGACCCTGCGCACGATGTCCAGCGCCTCGTCGTACGAGATGTCGACGATGGTGTCTTCCGATTCCAACCTTTGGAACGCAGGACCGTCACCGAACCGATCGACGGCCTCGAAGAAGAGGTCCGTGAGGGTGGACTCGGGGACGGGGGTCTCGTCGGAGACGTAGTCGAGGGTGGTCACGGCAGCGCCTCGACTTGGATGTCGACGTCGAGGTCGGGATCCAGGGTGTGAAGAACCGAGCAGTAGGTATCCCGCGACAGCTCGATTGCGCGATCGACCTTGGCGCCATCGCTCTCCGCGGGGCCTTTGAGGCGATACGTCAGGGTCACCGCCTCGTATCGCTTCGGAACCGTGGTGGCGCGACGACCCACGGCCTCGACCTCGAGATCCTCCACCGGAACTCTCGACTTCTCGAGGATCATGAGCACGTCCACGGCCATGCACCCCGCCAAGGCCATGAGGAGCGCCTCCATGGGCGAGTGCCCGATGGCGCCGTCACTGTCGATGCCCGACTCCACACCACCGTCGGGACCACCCCGAAAGGCCAGTCCTTCGCCGGTCCAGCGAAGGCGGACCTGCCGGAGATCAGAGTCCGGCATCGGGCGCCGTCGCGTCTCTTCGGACTTCGTGGCTGCGCTCTCTCAGCTGAGCCAGGGTCCAACGAGCGTGCTCGACGTGGGCGCTCGCCTCGTCGTCGTCCGGAGCGTTGGACAGGAATGCCTCGAGGTGGGGGATGGACTTCTTCGGGTCCTCCCCGCGCAGCAGAATGAACGCGAGACCGTAATGGGCGCCGGCAGCCGAGGGGTTCTTCTGCAGCACGTGCCGGTACGTCTTGGCCGCCTCGTCCACCATTCCGATCCGCGTGTAGCAGATGGCGATCTGCTGAAGGACGATGGCGTCGCCGGGTGACTCCTTGAGGGCCAGCCGGAAGGAGGTCAGCGCCTCGTGGAACTTCCCGGCAGCGAGTAGATCGAGGCCCTCCTGATAGTAGTCCACCGGTCGGGCCTCTTCATTGCCCAACAACTTGTTCCAGAAGGCCATGTACCAGGGTGCTCGGGAGGTCAGGACGTTGCCGGAGGTCGACTCCGGTCAACACGGGTGAGGGCCGCCAGCGGTCCGTGCCGGGGGGCCGTCACGCTGCCGGAAAGTAGACGAGCGACGGGGCGCGGCGCAACGCTCAACCCCTTGTGGCGACGACCGTTCCGGACTCGGCCGCCATCACCTGCAGCCCAGCCTCCTCCAGGACCTCCACCGTTCCGTCGGTGGCGTGAAGGACCACGACGCGCGACCCCGGAGACACCACCCGGGCGCCCTCGAAGACGAGCGAACGTCCAGCCCCGCCGTCCACGACCGCTCCTCGCAGCATCCGCGAATAGAAGGGCAGACCTGGCGCGGCGACCATGCGACTCACGCCCGGGGCCTCGGACCAGCGGAGGGTGTCGGGGTCGACGACCACGCATTGGAGGTCCTCCACCTCTCCGGCCACCCCTCGTGCGTGTCGGGCCGCTCGTCCGACGAAGACCACGGTTCCCGGCCCTCGATGGATTCCCAGGAGAGCGACGAGGCGCTCCGCCATGGACTCGTCTCCGTCCGACCCCTCACGAGATTCCTCGGCCGACGGGTCCGTTCCGGCACGGCCCTCGGGAAGATCGCCCCGCGGAGGTGCCCTGAGGTCCGCGAACCCGTCGTGGACGGCAAAGGAGTCCCTGCAGTTCGGGCAGCCGAGCGTGCCTTGATGGACCCGCCGATCGGTCATCCGATCGGCCAGCAGGATCAGGCCGAACGTCGGCCCGCAGCGTGGGCAGGTGAGGCGATCCGTGAGGAGGAGATGCACGTCATCCCCGCTCCACCCGGATCACCGGGAAGCCCACGCCCTCGGGCCGGGTCACCGCGAACACGACGGCATCGGCGACGTCACCGGCCTGCAGCATGTCGGCCCGGCTCGGCAGCCCCGGATCGGAATCCGGATCGAGGGGGTCCCACAGCTCGGTGTCCGTGGCCGACGGCTCGATGAGGGTGGCCCGCACGCCCGTGCCTCGCAGCTCCTCCACGAGAACCTCGTGGAGCCCGCGGAGGCCGAACTTCGAGGCCGAGTAGGCTCCGTTGCCGGGAAAGGCCTTGTAGCCCGACACCGACCCCACGTTGACGAAGATCCCGCTGCCACGCTTCAGCATGGCCGGCAGGAGCGCGCGGATGACCAGGAAGGGAGCGCGCAGATTCACGGCCACCTGGGCATCGAAGCCCTTCACCGTCTCCTCGGCGAGGGGACGGATGCCGAAGGCACCGGCGGAGTTGACCACCACGTCGGGAGGCCCTCCCTGGCTCTCCATCAGAGCATCCATAGCGAGCCACGTCTCCGCGTCGTCGGTGAGGTCGCACGGGATGGGCTCAATGGCCGGCGACTCGGCGGACAAGGCCTCCAGGGCATCGCGACTCCGCGCCAGGGCAAATACGCGCGCGCCTTCCGACGCGAGCCGGAGCGCCACCTCACGGCCGATGCCACGGCTCGCTCCGGTGACGAGGGCGGTCCTGCCCCCCAGACGCTGGTCGTCGGTCACGACAGTGGCGGGTGGGAGCTGGTGACGAAGCGGAGGATCTCGTCACGCGTGCGGTGATCCTCGAGGAAGATCCCGCGCATGGCCGACGTGAGGGTCTTCGAGTTCTGCTTCTGGACGCCTCGCATCATCATGCAGAGGTGATAGGCCTCGATGACGACGGCCACACCCTGGGGCTGGGTCGTATCCCAGACCGACTGGGCGATCTGCTCGGTGAGCCGCTCCTGGACCTGGAACCGTCGGGCGAAGACCTCCACCAGGCGCGCCACCTTCGAGAGCCCCATGATCTTCCCGTTGGGGATGTAGGCCACATGGGCCTTCCCGAAGAACGGCAGCAGGTGATGCTCGCAGAGGGAGTAGAGCTCGATGTCCTTCACGAGGACCATGCTCTGATGGCTCTCGTCGAAGAGGGCGTCCCCGAGGACCTCCTCCGGCGTCTGTTGATAGCCCTGGGTCAGAAACGTCATGGCCTTCGCCACCCGCTCCGGCGTCTTCTTCATGCCGTCCCGGTTGGGATCGTCGCCGAGGCGGGTGATCATCTCGGCCACGAGATCCTCGAAGTCGACTCCTGCGAGATCGACGTTGCTTGCTGCTCCGCTCATGAGGCCTCTGCCTTCTCGGGTCCGGTGTATTCCACGGAATTGTTGGAAGTCTCCTGCACCACGACCCGGCAGAGCTTCACGCGTTCGGGCAGGGCATCGGCCAGACGGTCCCAGATGGCCACCGCGAAGTTCTCGGTGGACGGGATGACACCCTCCATCCAGGAGACCTCCAGATTCAGGTTGCGGTGGTCGACCTCGTCCACCACGCGGTCTGCCATGGCGTGCTTTAGGTGCTTCAGGTCCATGACGAAGCCGGTCTCGGGGTCGACGGGGCCCTCCACCGTCACGTCGAGGACGTAGTTGTGACCGTGCCAGTTCGGGTTCGAGCAATCGCCGAAGACCTCACGGTTTCGCTCGTCGGGCCAGTCCTCGCGATACAGGCGGTGGGCGGAGCAGAAGTGTGCTCGCCGTGTGACTCGAACTACGGGCATCGTTCAGGACTCGGGCTCGGGGTTTCGTGAACGCACGGCTACCCGCACGTCACGACGGCGATCCACCGAACGCTGCCTACGCGCCGAGTCGAGCCGTAGTAGAAACACCGAGGGCCGGCACCGCTCGCGACGAATCGCGACGGCCACCGGCCCTCGGACACACACCGGAGGGGCTTTATTGAAGCCCGGTCTGTAACATCTGGTAACCTCCCCAGGCCCTGCCGCTTTCCCCTCGAGGGGGCCTAGCGTCGTGCCCGGGAGTCAGTCCCGGCTTCGATTTGTTGGCTCAATAAATGAGCCCTCCGATGTGCGGGGTGAGAATATAGGCCCAATTCACGGCCGTGACCAGCTACGCATCCCGCGCAGGACACCGAGATTCCTCAGGTCGGCGATGACGACGTCGTCCCCCTTCGGCGTCTCCAGCACCTTCGGGACCCCCGCCAGTCGTTCGTCGTTCACGATCCTGCGGAACGGCTCGAGCCCCAGTGTCCCCTCCCCGATACCCTCGTGTCGATCCTTGCGGGAATCGAAGGGATGTTTGGAATCGTTGAGATGCAGAAGGCCGAGGCGGGGGAGACCCACGATCTCGTGGAAGTGCTCCCACACTTCATCGTAGCGCGCCACCAGATCGTACCCGGCGCTGTACGCGTGGCAGGTGTCCACACACACCCCCACGCGCTTCCGGAGGGACGCTGGGATCTCGTCGATGATGGTACGAAGGTTCTCGAAGCTCGCGCCCACGGTGGTCCCGCTCCCCGCCGTGAGCTCCAGAAGCACCTGGGTGGGACCCTCCACCCGCTCCAGTGATTCGGTGACGCCTCGGGCGTTCCGACGAAGCCCCTCGTCGATGTCGCCGTCCGTCGCGTTGCCCGGGTGGGTCACCAGAAAGTCGAGCTCCAGCGCGGCACACCGCCGGAGCTCGGCCTCGAAGGAGCGCTGGGACCGCCGCCACAGCGCCGGGTCGGGACTCGACAGGTTGATGAGGTAGGAGTCGTGCGCCCCCGCCACACTGATGCCGTGTTCCACCCGGGCCTCCTTGAAGGCCTCCACGGTGGCTTCGTCGAGGGTCGGTTCGGCCCACCGGCTGGGCTGTTTCGTGAAGAGCTGGAGGACCACCGAGTCGATGGCGCGAGCGCGCTCGGGAGCGTGCTGGACTCCGCCCGCGGACGACACGTGGGCTCCGAGTTCATCCGTGGGTGTGGGCATCGCGGGAAGCTCGGCAAACTTTGCAAAAACCGGAAGGATTGTTGCGACAAACGGCGGGTCCCACCGACATGTGCCCGCCAAAAGTCACAATCAATGTCGTTCTGCGACAACAGCTTACGAAGACGACGGCCACGGTGGCACGCCCGACGGAGATGCGGCACGGCTCTTCCAACTACCCCGCAACGAGGCACGACACCCCCTTAGTGGCGGATTGAGCGGAGGAACAGATGCGCATCGCAGCTGACGGATATATCGATCTCAGTGACAGCCGTCGGGTCAAGACACCCGGTTTCCACGATCACGGCGTCGAGCCGGTGCCCGAGGAAGAGGCCGTCGCCTTTCTCCTGTCGCATACCTTCCGTGGCCACCGGCGCCTCGTTCGGCCCATGTCGGTCCAGGAGCGCAAGCGGATCCGGCTCGCCCTATGGGCGGATTCGGTGTCCGAGCGCATGAGCCTGGTGGACAGAGTCTGGCGCTCCATCACCGAAAGGGTCGACATTACGGTCGCATCTAGCGAACCTGAATTGATTCAAGTGGTAAGATTTGGTTCGTGGGCCTATCCTCTCTACGCCGACGGCGACGTCACCCGGGTCATCCCGCATGGCGGCATGCCGCTTGCAGAAGTAAAAGAGAAGATGGTGTTCGAGCTCGATCTCGAGCGGAAGACCGCGTAAAAAAGCTTCGTGCCGGTTCGGTTCGACCTAGTCGTCCAGCCGGCACAAAGTCCCACGCCAGTTCGGGTGGGCAACACGCCCTGGGGGGGCGTGCCAAGAGTGGCGGTAGGTGCTTGCACCTGCCGTCACTCGCTTTTTCCCCCCTGGCCGTCCGCGTCGCCACACCCGGGACGCATCGACCCCAAACGCCTCGACAGTGTCCGAGGACGCGGCGTCCGGCTGTCCTCCACAGGGGACGCAGACCCAGCGGCGCCACGCCTTTCGGCGGCGCACGCGCACAACACAAAGCGTTGTTCAACAACGATTTGTGTGCCTTCGACCCTCTTCCGCGCCGGCGCGGCATTCCACGGCACGACGGTTGCCCTTCATGGTGCCCCGGGCCGGCTCCACGAGCCGGCCGGGACGGGATGACGCTGATTACGGGGGAAACGAACGATGATCAACACCAGAAACACACTGGGGATGGCCATGAGGGGCGGGTCTCGCTCCACGCTCCTCGGCTTCCTCATGGCGATTGCAGCCGTGGGCCTGCTGTTCTCGGGGCTCTCGGGCCAGGAACACGGCGACGAAGGGCTCTCCTTCGAGGTGGCGGGCCTCGTTGTCGATGCGGAGACGGGCAACGCGCTCGTAGGGGCGTGGGTCGGTCTGCCCGGCACCGACTGGGGCTCCCTGACCAACGACGATGGGCGGTTCCGCATTCCCGACGTCACACCTGGGATCCTTGAACTCCAGGTCGAGCAACTCGGCTACGAGACCCGGTCCTGGCGGGGCACCGTCGCCAATGGCGATGCGCTCCTGACCATCGAGCTCGAGGCGAAGCCCGTGCTTCTCGAGGGGCTCCAAGTGGTCTCCGATCGATTCCGGTCGCGTCGGAACGCCGCGGCTACGAGCGTCTACGCCTTCGAGCGTGACGCTCTCGCCACCAGCACGGCCCGCGACGCGCTCGAGTTCGTCGAATACCGCGCCGTGGCGCCCATGACCAACTGCAACGGACGTCGCGGGGATCACTGCCTGGTAGTCCGGGGTCGCGTGGTCGAGCCCGTGGTGTACGTCGACGAGGTGCCTTTACTCGGGGGGCTCTCCTACCTGGAGACCTTCCGGCCCTGGGAGTTCCACATGATCGAGGTGTACGCCGGCGGACGTCACATCCGCGCCTACACGCCTCGATTCATGGAGCGGGCCGCCGAAACCCGCCTGGCGCCGTTGGCGCTGCCCTTCTAGACCGGGTCGATCGCCCCGTACGCGGGCGATCCCAACCAGGTTGAAGTGCGGCAGGGGCCGATCCCGAAGGGGGTCGGCCCCTGCGTTCGTTCGGTGGGTGGCCTCACTCGACGACGAAGGGATACCACTCGATGCTGGCCACGTCGAAGGCTTCGTCGTTACGGACGATGAGGAGCCCTTCCTCGTCGGCGTAGAGCGGGTGGCTTCGTGCGGGGATGGTCACGACCCCGAGAAACTCGAGCTCCTTCGGCCCGGCCTCCGGTCCACGTTCTTCCACTACGGCCCAGCGGCGGACGCCGGTGTGCTGGCCGGATGGGAGGTTCTCGGGAGGCGGATCGGTGAGGCCGATCCAGACCCGGTTCGCGGCATCGGCGAAGACCGACGCCACGGGAGGGACCAGGTCCGGGTACTCCCGCCCCTCGAAGTCGGCCTCCCACAGCGCCCGGCTTCCGGGATCGGCGGCGCGCTCCAACTCGACCTCGTGGAGGGAGTCGATGAGCGCGGGCGTGAAGGCGCGATTCTCCGACGGGAGTCGAACGATGAGGTCGAGGCCGGCGTCCCTGTCGAAGTGGCGGGCTTCAGGAACGAGGCGGTCTCCTGTCCAAACCCCGCGGCTGGACGCCCACACGAAGCCGTCGCCCCACCACCATCGGCCCCGGATGCTCACCGACTGGATCTCGCCGCCGGAGCCCTGGATGGAGATGTCGCGCTCGACGCCCGGCACGCTTCCGACCATCGAACCCTCGTCCCCTACGGGCCCCAGGGCCAGGACCTGCCAGGTCTCGCGGATCTTGCCCTGATTCGCCAGATCCAGGGCCGACGTCGTCGGACCCAGGACCATGACGTCCCCCGTCGGGGACGGGGCGACGGCCCGCAGGGTCAGGATGCCACCGGGCTCCCGTACGGTGGTCTCGCGCAGCAGGGCTCCATCTCTGGCGAACCAGGTGAGCCGGCGGGTGCCCCGATCCCACACGAGCAGGGTGTCCGCCGCCAGGGCGGCCAGGCCCACGGGCGACTGGAGCTCACCGGGGCCACGCCCCTCCGTGCCCACGGTGGCCTGGTAGCTCCCCGACGGGTCGAAAACCCTGATCTCCGCGGGGGTCTGTTCCAGGACGGCGAAGGCCCCGTCGGAGAGCCTCACCCCTGCTACCGGCCGGGTCCATTGATACTCGGGGGCCCCTTCCACCACGCCGATCTGTACCGTCGGCCGGGACGCCAATCGAAGGGACGGTGGTGCTGAAAGGACGCCCGCCGGAAACTCGTGGATGGCGATGCCCGCCGAATCCCGAACCGTGACCGTCAGGTCGGGAGCGTCCTCCGACCCACACCCGACGCACGCGAGAACGAAGAGGGCCAGCCACCGCCTCGCCGATGGCCGTGGTCGACCCGGTCCGCTACGCATATCAGGTGTCCGGAAGACCCGGCTCGGTCATGGAGCGCACATCCAGCGCCGCATCGATCTCGCCGTCGGCCAGGAGCCCCTTCTCAAGGACGATCTCCCGAACGCTGACCCCCCGCTTCGCCGCCTCCTTCGCCACCTCCGCGGCCTTGTCGTATCCGATGTACGGATTCAGGGCCGTCGCGATGGACGGGTTCTTCTCCAGGAGCTCCCGGGCCCGTTCCTCGTTGGCCTCGAGACCCACGATGCAGCGGTCGGTGAACTCCCGGGCAATGGCCGCCAGGATGGTGATGGACTCCAGGAGGGCCTGGGCGAGGACCGGCATCATGACGTTGAGCTCGAAGTTGCCTCGGCTCCCTGCCACGGTGACGGTGGTGTGGTTCCCCATGACACGGGCGCACACCATCATCATCGCCTCGGCCATCACCGGGTTCACCTTTCCGGGCATGATGGACGAGCCGGGCTGGATGGCGGGCAACCTGAGCTCGAACAGCCCCGACGTCGGGCCGGAGCCGAGCCACCGGATGTCGTCGGCGATCTTCATGAAGCTCGTCGCCACCGTGTTCAGGGCGCCCGCGACGTTCACGGCAGCGTCCTTGGCCCCCTGGGCCTCGAAGTGGTTGCCGGCCTCGGTGAAGAGGATGCCCGTGGACTGCGAGACGCGTTCGATGACCTTGGCGGCGAAGGCCGGATCCGTGTTGATCCCCGTCCCCACCGCGGTGCCGCCCAGGGCCAGCTCCTGCAACTCCCCGGCAGCGGCTTCAACCCGCTGGATCCCCTTGGCCACCTGGGTGGCGTACCCTCCGAACTCCTGCCCCAACCGGACCGGTGTGGCGTCCATCAGGTGGGTACGGCCCGACTTCATGACGTCGTCGAATGCTTCTGCCTTCTCGGCGAGGGCCGCGCGCATGTGCTCCAACGCCGGAAGCAGGTCGGTCTCGATGGCTACCCTCGCCGACACGTGGATGGCGGTGGGGATCACGTCGTTGGACGACTGACCGAAGTTGACGTGGTCGTTGGGGTGGACCTCCCGCCCATCGGCCATGAGCTGGGTGGCCCTGCGCGCGACGACCTCGTTGGTGTTCATGTTCGTCGAGGTGCCCGAGCCCGTCTGGTAGATGTCGACGACGAATTCGTCGTCCCACCGCCCGCTGGCCACCTCACCGGCCGCGGTGGAGATGGCATCGGCGATGGCTCCGTCCAGATGCCCCAGCTCCGCGTTGGACTCGGCAGCGGCCTTCTTGATGAGGCCCAAGGCGCGAATGAACCGTCGATCGAAGCCCTGGCCGCTGATGGGGAAGTTCTCCCGGGCTCGCTGGGTCTGTGCCCCGTAGAGAGCTCGCTCCGGAACCTTCATCTCTCCGAGGGAATCCTTCTCGATCCGATATCCGTCGGCCATGGCGGCTGGGTCTCCTCGTTCGCGTCCATCGATGGCGGGTGGGGCTGGCTCTTGAATCTACTGAGGTCCCCCGGGACACGAAGGGCTTGGTGGAGGATCCCCTCGGGCGTACTTTGATATTCAAAGTCACTTTGTTTTTCAAAGCCCTGAGACGACACCCGGAGTGACCGTTCACCCCGACGCGCCCACCACCCGCCCTCTCCCACCCCCGCCTCCCATGAACGACGACCCGACCCTCCGAGACGACCTCGCGGCCATACGCGCACTCATGGCCGACAGCCAGGACCTGGTGCGGGGAACCTGGTGGTACCAGATGGTCTGGGGTGTACTCATCACCCTCGGTCTGGTCCTCACGTGGGTGGGCGAGCAGTCCGGTCGCTTCGGCTTCATCGCCGCCGTCTGGGTGGGTGTCGTGGTGACCGGCTGGGTGGCGTCCATGATTCGCGGCCGCCGGGAGGCGGCGAGGGCCACGGTGCGGAATGCCGCATCCCGGGCCTTCGCGGGCATCTGGATCGGGCTCGGCGTCACACTCACGATGGTGGGCATGGTGAGCATTCCCACCGGCGCCGTGGCTCCCGACGGACTGCCGGGCCTCCTGGCCATCCTGTTCGGGGCCGGCTACTTCGCCACCGGCTTCGTCAGCGGCCTGCGCGGACTGAGCCTGGTGGGGGTGGGGTGGTGGATGGGAGGCGCGGCCCTCCTCGTCTTCCAGGGTCCCTCCGCGGTCCTCGGCCTGGCTGCCCTGACCGTGATGCTGGAGATCGCTCCTGCGTTGGCCCTGCGACGGATGGAACGTCCCGTGGCTTCGGGCGGCTGATGGGCGAAGACGCGGCCTTCGACTACCGAGGCCTCGACGACGTCATCCACTCCCGCATCCGGCTTTCCATCATGGCCGTACTCGCCTCGGTGGACGACGCCGTGTTCACGCATCTCCGTGACCAGATCGGCCTCACCGACGGCAACCTGAGCACACACATGTCCCGTCTGGTCGACGCGGGCTACGTCGAGACCCATCGCGTCCTCGACGACGGGAGAGCCGCCACCCGCTACCGGCTCAGCGCCGACGGCCGGGAGGCCTTCGGCGACTACCTGACGCGTCTCGAGACTCTCATCGGAGGACTGAAGCCATGAGCACCCTCGGCTGGGTCCACTTCCTGGCATGCCTGGTGGCGCTGGCAGCCGGGGCCGTGGTCATCCTGCTTCCCAAAGGCACCCGATGGCACCGCACGGTCGGACACCTCTACGTCTGGTCCATGGCCGTGGTCCTGGTCTCGGCCTTGTCCATCTACGACATGACGGGCCGAGCGGGCCCGTTCCACGTCGCCGCGGTCGTGGGCGCGGTGACGCTGGCAGCCGGGCTCTACACCGTCCTGCGGCGACGTCCGCGGAAGTCCTGGATGGAAGCCCACGCCATCTGGATGGCCTGGTCGTACATCGGCCTCTGTGCTGCAGCCGCAGCCGAGTCCCTCTCACGCTTCGTCATGCCACGAATCGCCGACGTGCTGGAGAGGGAAGCGCTCTGGGGAGCGTTCTGGGCCTCGGTGGGCCTGGCCACCTTCATCGTCGTCGGCATCGGATGGTGGCTGGTGAAGACGCGGATCCCCGACGCCTTGAAGCGGACGCCTCAGGCCATGCGGGCGGAACGGGCCGCTCTCGAGGCCCTGTCGGCGGACGAGGGTTCGGGCGCGTCCGTCAGTTGACCTCGACGCAGCGGTCCAGGACCTGCGCCATCACCGCTTCCGGATTCCCGAGTCGCGGTGACGCGACCAGGTCGTCCAGGGGGACCTCGAGCATGGAGGGCGTGTCCGCCGCCCTTCGGTTGCTGAGGACCGCGTAGCCCTGCTCGAGGAAGAGCCCGATGGTGGTCCGGTCCCGGGCGTCTCCGTCGGCTTCCGTCAGATCTCCGCGGACGTCGAGATACCGTATGGGCGTGCCCTCGGCGTCGAGGGTGACCGTGACCTGGCGCTCCGGAGGTCCCGCGTAGCGCATGGCCACGGACCGCGCGCCCGAGGGCAGATGCGCCTCGGCCGGCTGCACGCACGATGCTCCCGCGGACGACATGGCCACGAGGGGCTCGAAGGTGGCGGCATCCCCGTAGGAGAGCGGAACGGGACCCGACGTCGCCGGGGCAGGCGAAGTCGTGCACGCGGCCAGAGCCAGGCTCGCGGCGATCGCGGTAATCCGTCTCATGTGCCTTACCCCCTATTGGGTTGTGCCGGCCGCATCTCGATGCGACTGACGTGGGCCTCCTTCGGGTACTCCAGAAGCTGCATGACGGCCAGAGCGCAGTCGTCGGCCTCGAGCTTCCAGCCACGCTCGGGAGCCGTCTCGTTGTCGTTGAAGGGCGTATTCACGCTGCCCGGCATGACGATGGACACCCGGACGTCGTCGTACCGGACGTCCAGCATCATCGCCTCGGTCATGCCCAACAAGCCGAACTTCGACGCGTTGTATCCCGTGCCGCTGGCGAAGGTGTTGCGACTGGCCAGCGAGCCGATGTTGATGATGTATCCGTCCCCGGTGGCCGACAGATGCGGAAGCGCTGCCTTGGAGCAGTAGAAGACGCCGCCCAGGTTCACGTCGACCTGAAGCCGCCACTCTTCGACGCTCATCTCGGAGATGGGTTTGAAGATGCCGAGGCCGGCGTTGTTCACGAGGACGTCGAGTCGGCCGAAGTGTTCCACCGTGCGGTCCACGAGCGCCTGGCACGACGCCGCGTCCGCGACGTCGCAGGCGATTCCCACGGCGTTCTCGCCGAGGTGCTCGGCGACGGACTCCACGTCCTCGGCGGTCCTCGAGGTGATGACGACGTGCGCCCCCTCGTTGACCATCCGCTCGGCGATGGCCCTCCCGATCCCCTTGGTGCTTCCCGTGACGATGGCCACTTTGCCTGTGACGTTCGGCATCGCTCTCCCTTTTGGACCGCTCTCGAGTCGTGTCGGCGTCGAGCCTCGTACCGAAGCCTGTTCTTTGAGTCTCGCTATGACCGACGAGAAACGCCACAACCACGAATCGAAGGACGATCGCTCACCCGTGGCACTGGTGACCGGCGGCGCAGTGCGCGTGGGCCGGGCCATCGCCCTGGGTCTGGCCGAGGCCGGGTACGACATCGTCATCGGATACGGCTCGTCGTCGGACGCCGCAGAAGAGACCCGCCGCGACATCGAGACGTTGGGGCGCGACTGCCTCGCCGTTCAGGCCGACCTCACCGCCCGTGGAGGCCCCGAGTCGCTGGTGGCTGAAGCCCGGACCCGCTTCGGACGGATGGACGTCGTCGTCAATTCCGCCGCGTCGTTCCGCTCCATGCCTCTGGAAGAGGTGGACGCCGACGAGTTCGATGCGGCCATGTCCCTGAACGTTCGAGCCCCCCATCTCATCGTGCGCGCCGCCGTCGATCTGCTGCGCGCGTCCCGCGGCTGCGTGGTCAACATCACCGACCTTTCGGCGTTCCAGGCGTGGACCCGATACCCTCACCACGCGGTCTCCAAAGCCGCGCTGGCGCACCTGACGCGCGTGCAGGCCCGGTCCTACGCCCCCGAGGTCCGGGTCAACGCCATCGCACCCGGGGCCGTCCTGGCACCTGACGACTGGTCCGAGGAGCGGTGGGACGCGGTAGCGCAGAAGGCCGTGCTTCGTCGCACCGGCAGTCCCGACGACGTCGTCGGGGCCGTCCTCTATCTGGTGTCCGCCGACTTCGTGAGCGGACACGTCCTCCCCGTGGACGGTGGCCGGCTTCTGGGCGCCACCGGCCCCATGACCGGAGAGGAGTAGCTCGAAGCGTCGCGGCTGAGGTCGGGTCAGCCTCCGACGGCGGCCTCTTCCTGCGGGTCCGCCGCGTGCT
>CALJKZ010000076.1 GCA_937983085.1 uncultured Gemmatimonadales bacterium | reverse complement strand
CGCGTCGATCTCCATTGCTCTGGACAAGCCCTTCGTCCTGGGTGACTTCGTCACCGTCGGGGATTTTCAGGGCACCGTGGAGTCCATCGGGCTCAAGACGACTCGTGTCCGGAGCCTCTCCGGCGAGCAGGTCGTGTTTTCGAACACTGATCTCCTCGACAGTCGCCTGCGCAACTTCGGGCGGCTCTATGAGCGTCGGGTGGTCCTCGACGTCGGCGTCACCTATCAGACCCCGCGGGAGCAGCTGGAACGGATTCCCGGCCTCATCCAGGAGATTGTCGAGAGCAGGGGGGGCGCGGACGTCAGGATCAATCGGTCCCACCTCACCAACTATGGCGACTCGGCCATCGAGTTCGAGACGGTCTACCACGTGCTGAGCCCGGACTACGCCCTCCACATGGACATCAAACAGGATGTCTACCTGATGATCCATGCCGCGTTCGACGAGCGTGGTATCGACTTCGCCTACCCGACGCACACGATCTTCCTGGAGCGGGGTCCAGCGGAGGACTAGCAGCCGGCGGAGGAAGGTCGGGCCAGGAGGGGGTACGCCCTAGATCGAACGACGGGCCAACTCCGGCAACCGGTCGAACCAAGGCCGTGCGTTCTCGAGCTGACCGGCCAGTCTGAACAGGACGTCTTCCCTGGCGAAGCGGCCGACGAAGTGGACGCCGACGGGCAGACCCGCGTCGTTCCAGTACAGCGGGACGGACATGGCCGGCTGACCCGTGACGTTGTAGATCGGGGTCCATGGGATGAAGTCGAGGGCGGTCTTCGCCGCTTCCTCGATGAGTCCCACTGCCTTGATGACCCGCCCCGAGCCCAGCGTGCCGAGGATCTTGAGCTGGGTCTCCTCGGCTTTGCTGGGGGTGATCGTGCCGATTGGGGGTGGGGGCGACGACAACGTGGGCGTGAGGAGGAGGTCGTACGACTCGAAGAAGGCTCCAACGTCTCGACCCATGATCTCCGTCCATCGCAGCGCCGAGGCGAACTCCTTGGCGGAAACGGCCTCGGACAGCAGAGCGAGGGCCCACGTGGCGGGTTCGAAATCGGACCGCCTGGGCTTCCTGCCGACGGCCGCGGCGGCCTCGGACAGGTCGGCGCCCAGCTCACCGGCGACGAGGGTCATGAAGGTCCGGGCGAAGGCCGGCCCATCGATGGGGACCCGATCTTCCACCACCTCGTGACCGAGGTCTTCCAGGAGGGCCACGGCGTCGTGGACCGCTGCGACGGAGCTCGGGTCGACGTCGGTGGGCACGTGGGGCTCGGTGCTCCACGCGATTCTCAGACGGCCCGGATCGGCGGCGACCTCTTCGCGGTAGGGCCGGGCCGGGGGGGGCAGGTGGATGGGGGCGCCCGTATCGGGCCCATGCGTGGCGTCCAGCATGACGGCACTGTCGCGAACGCTCCGGGTCAGCACGTGTTCGACGGCGGCACCACGCCAGAGCTGCCCTCGACGGGGACCCGTCGGGGTCCGGCCCCGTGTGGGCTTCAAGCCGAAGAGTCCGCAGCACGAAGCGGGGATCCGGATGGAGCCGCCTCCGTCTCCGCCGCCGGCCATGGGCACGATGCCGGCGGACACGGCGGCTCCCGACCCCCCGCTGGATCCACCCGGCGTCCTGGACGGGTCCCACGGGTTCCGGCACGGACCCCACAGGTTGGACTCCGTCACCGGCATGAGGCCCCATTCCGGCGTGTTCGTTTTTCCTGCCACCACCACCCCCGACGACTTGACCCGCTTCGCCAGCTCCGAGTCCCACGTTACGACGTGATCCTTGAGGAACCGGCTCCCCGACGAAGTGGGGTGGCCGGCGTACATGGTGGTGAGGTCCTTGGCCAGGAAGGGCACCCCATGGAACGGCCCCGCTGCGGGGTCGGCGGCGGCGCGGCGCGCGTCGTCCTCCATCCGGTGGACCACCGCGTTCAGCGTCGGATCGAGGGCGTCGACCCGGGCCAGGGCGATCTCCAGCAGCTCGAGAGCGGTCACAGCGCCCGAGCGGACGCGCTCGGCGAGACCCGTGGCGTCGTGGGCGAGGTACTCGTCGTGGGTCATGGGTCGGACCTCAGCCGCCCACCAACCGCTCCAACTCTGCGAGCATCTGGCGGGAAGGGGTGTGCTCGGGCGAGAACTCGACGGCGCGCCGGGCGTGGGGGAGGGCGTCCTCGAAGCGCTCGAGTCGGAAGTAGGTCCGACCGAGCTCGAAGTGTGCTCGTCCGAGTCCAGGGTCGGCCGTGACGGCGCTTTGGTACGAAGCGGACGCCTCCTCGTAGCGTCCCGCCTGCTGGAAGTAGTTCCCCAGGTTGAAGTGGGCGAGGGCTTCATGCGGGTTCAGCCGTATCGCTTCGTCGTAGGCCGCACGGGCGCCTGCCGCATCACCGTTCCCGGTGAGGGCGATGCCCAGGTTCACCCAGGCGAGGGGCTGTCGGCTGTCCGCGGCCAGGCTCCGGCGGATGGCGTCCACAGCGAGGGGAAAGGCCCCGGCCCGGGAGTGGGTCTGGCCCAGGGCGTGGAGGATGTCGGGATCGCCGGGCTTCAGCTCGAGGGCCTTCTCGTAGGCGGTGAGGGACTGGGCGAAATCGCCCTCCTCACGGGCTCGATCGCCGAGGAAGCCCAGAGCCAGGACCCAGCGATCGCGGAGAGGACCGGCCTCCGGCTCCCCTTCGAGGGTGCTCACCAGATGGGAGCGAACGCCGGGGTCTTCTCCCAGAGTCCAGTGCAGACTCGCCGCCGCCAACGATCGGATGTCTAGATCGGCGTTGGCGGACAGCTCGCGGAGGCCGTTCTCGACGGGCTCGGGTAGGGAGTCGACGTCGGGCTGGAGGTAGCCGGAGAGGAGTCGGCTCAGGGCCTGAAACTGGATGAAGGGGTCGTTCTCCTCCGGATGAAGAAGCAGCTCCCCCGCGTCCGCCAGATTCCGCGCCCGGAACTCGCCGGCGAGACCTTCGACCGTGGGTCGGTGTGGCTTGATCTGGCCCCACCACTCCCGGACCTGGCCCTGTAGCTGAAGCGGGGTGCGCTCTTCGTGACAGCTTGCGCAATCGCTCTCGATGGCCAGGTCGGAGTCGAAGATCGGCCTGGGGATGGCGATGGTGTGGTCGGAGCGGGCGAAGGAGACTCCTTCACCTACTTCCGGGTGTTGGAGGTAGGGCATGTGGCACGACACGCACGTCGACCCGTCGGACCCCGCGGGGTGGAAGGTGTGGGCCTCTACGTCGATGCCCTTGCTGGCGTGGCACGAGGTACACTGGCGGTCGTCGAAGGGGTGGTCGAGAGGGCGCTTGTCGATGTCCCAGTAGCCCTGTCCGTGGGGCTCGTGGCAGCTCACGCAGTCCATGGGGCCGTCCAGGTAGCAGGCGCTGCCCAGGTGGGTCGCCTGGTAGGCGAACGTCCGTACGCGGCCGTCGACGGTGTAGGGCCTGTCGCCCAACGCCGGGTACTTGAG
>CALJKZ010000075.1 GCA_937983085.1 uncultured Gemmatimonadales bacterium | reverse complement strand
GCAGACCTCCGGCAAGGGTCCGACGACACGACCACGAAGGCCGCGCACGACAATCTGAGCGTGGCCGGTCGATTGCGCGCGGGGGGCCACGCCACGGCCGTGTGGTGGGTTTCGCCGCCCTCCGGGCTCGCGATGCGCACCGACGGCGAATAGCTTCCTGGCGTTCCAGCACCGGAGAGGAGTTCGTGGACGAAAGCCGACCCTGCAGCCGGCGGGCCTTCCTGCGCCGTTCCGCCACCCGGGTGGCGCAGCTCGGAGCGCTGTCGGCCGGCGCACCCCTGTGGATGCCCGACGCGTGGGCGAACCGGCTCTCGGCGGCTCAGGAGCGCTTCCCGGTGGTCGCGTCGGAGCCGTGGGGTCGACTCTTCCGTCTAGGGGATGGTGTCTGGTCGCTCGTCTCCGACCCATCCGGCGATCGCAGGACCCTCTGCAACGGGGGCATCGTCGCGGGTCGAAACGGCGTGGTGATCATCGAGTCGTTCGCTTCGGACGCGGGCTTCGAGTGGGTGGCGGAACAGGCCCGGCTCCTCACCGGACGCGATCCCACCCACGTCGTACTCTCCCACTACCACGGCGACCACACGGGCGGACTCGCCGCCGTGGGCCGGAGCGATGCCGAGCTG
The DNA here is from genome assembly GCA_937983085.1 of uncultured Gemmatimonadales bacterium. Taxonomy (GTDB): domain Bacteria; phylum Gemmatimonadota; class Gemmatimonadetes; order Longimicrobiales; family Gaopeijiaceae; genus UBA2589. Next base: position 8,822 of record CALJKZ010000075.1, on the reverse strand, counting down.
ATGGCCACGCCGGTGACCCGCGACTACGCCCGATCCAATCGGGGCGCTCCCAACGCGGTCCTGAACCGGGCCACACCCCTGGATACCATTCGCCCCACCGAGATCGATCTCGGTGACCGCTCACTGATCCTCGTGCCCCGGCGGGGCCACACGGACTCCGACCTCACCGTCGAGATCTCCGACCCCAGTGTCGTCTTCTGCGGCGATCTCGTCTGGAACCAGATGTTCCCCAACTACATGGATGCGACGCCTTCTCGGCTCGGTCAGGCGGTCACGCTCATCAGGGCCAGCCAGGCGGGCGTGTACGTACCCGGCCACGGGCCGCTGGCAGACGGGCCGGCTCTCGAGGCGTACCTGCAGCTCCTCCTCCACGTCGAAGCCGCGGCCATGGAGGCCGTCCAGGCGGGCATCACGGCGGAGGAAGCGGGGGCGGCCTACACCCTCCCCGAGGGCTTCGAGGAGTGGACGACCTTCGGCGACGACTACTTCACACGGGCCATCCGAGCCTGGATGGAAGAGACCGCCAGGCCGTGAGCTCCCGAGGCAGGATCGCCATCCTCACCGGGGGTGGAGACGTACCCGGTCTGAACCCGGCCATTCGGGCCGTGACGCTACGGGCCAACCGGGAGGGCTACGACGTCCTCGGAATACGGAGGGGGTGGGGCGGGCTCGTCGACGTCGTGCCCGATGCCCACGCCGACAACTCAGGCGCCGTCATCGAGCTCACCAACGCGGTGGTCCGCACGGCAGGACGAACGGGGGGCACCTTTCTCCATTCGTCGAGAACGCGGCCGAGCCACCTGCCGAAGGAGTACGTTCCGCCCCATCTGAAGGACCGCTACGGCGCCGACATCAACGACATCACGCCGGAAATCCTGAAGAACCTCGATTTCCTCGGCATCGATACGCTCATCGCCATCGGCGGCGACGACACGCTGTCCTATGCTCATCGGCTCCACACCGAAGGCGCCAAGGTCATCGCCATCCCGAAGACGATGGACAACGACGTGCCCGGGACCGACTACTGCATCGGCTTCAGCACGTGCGTGACCCGCACCATCGAGTTGACCCACCGCCTGCGCACCTCCGCCGGGTCGCACGAGCGGATCCTCGTCATCGAAGTGTTCGGACGGTACGCCGGCTACACCGCGCTCGTACCGGCCATGGCGGGGGCCTCGGACCGGTGCGTCATCCCCGAGCATCCCTTCGACATCGAGCATTTGACCCGCCTTCTGGTGGAGGACCGGGCGCGCAATCCCAGCCAGTACTCCGTGGTCCTCGTCTCCGAGGGCGCCGTCATGACCGGTCAGTACGACATGGTCTTCTCGGAGGAGGAGACCGACCAGTACGGCCACAAGAAGCTCGGCGGTATCGGCGATCGGGTGTCGAAGGCCATCCGGGATCTCTCACCGAAGTTCAACGACGGGCGGCACATCAACACCACGAGTCAGCGGCTGGGCTACCTGGTCCGCTCCGGCGACCCCGACGCCCTCGACTCCATCGTACCCATGGCCTTCGGCAACCTGGCGCTCGACCTCATCGAGCAGGGTCGAAGCGGGCTGCTGGTGTGCGTCCGGGACGGCGTCTACGACTCGGTGCCCATCGAGGTCGTCTTCGACGCCGCCAAGACCGTGGACGTGGCGCAGTTCTACAACACGGAACGCTTGCGCCCCAACTACCGGACGTTCGAGGGCAAGCCGCTCTTCATCATGACCAGCGGCTGACGACTCGGGGTCCTTCGGACGGCCGCAGCGGGTAGCCGACGCCTCGTCGCACTAACCGGGGTGAGGCACGTGTCGTCGCCGTCGATGCGGACCACCATCTGACTCGGCATCCGGGCCAGCACGACCACGGCGCCGGGGCACGCGGCCTCGACGGCGTCCAGCGCGTCGGAATGCAGCACGCCGTTCTGCTCGAGAAGCAGATGGTCGATCCGCAGCGTTCGCCACAGTTCGAGCTGCTCGTCGACGGTGCCCCACATGGGTTCATCGGGATCGGCCCTCAGGGGATCGAAGCGGACGCTTGGCGCCACGCTCCATCCGCCATGGAGATGGAGGGCCGCCCAGTACTCGGGTGCCCCCACCACCGCGTCGGCGGGAGCCGTTTGGCGGAGGGCTTCCACTCCGGCGGCGAGACGATCCGCGCGCAGGCGGTACGCCTCGGTGGGCCATCCCTCGGCGATGCGCCCGGCGGTGACCGACGCATACGCGAGGACCCAGACCGCGCCCACGCCCATGGCCGCCTTCTTCACGTTCTCCTTCTTCATCCGGCTCACCGCCTCCACCACGCCCAGAACGAGCGCCGCGAGGAACGCAGGGAACCACGGTACGATGAGCCGCCGGTCCAGGTACGGCCAGACGAGGAGCACGCCCAGATAGACGACGCCGAACCAGCCAAGGGGAGGGAAGCGCCGCACGAGGGCGAGGATACCCAGAACGAAGATCGGGGTCACGACGACCCCCAGGATCCAGATGGGCGTCCCGATCACCCCGGGGAACGCCATGGCCACGGCCCGCTCCCCGAGGCCCAGGGCGTGGCTCGGCAGGTTGGACAGGAAGGAGACCGGGGCCGCCACGGTCTGCTGGGCGATCCATCCACCGTAGGGTCCGAGGAGGTCGCGGGCCCCGTCGGGAATGGCTTCGGCGGCTCTCCCCGACCACCAGCCCCACCCCAGCACGAAGGCGAGGGCCGGGGCCGTCACCGCAGCCGCCGAGCCCACGCGGCGGCGGAGGAGCAGGGTGAGTCCGAACGCGATGACGAGGGCCAGTCCCGCCGTGCGCGTGGCGACGCTTCCCAGGAGGAGCGCCCCCGCCAGCGCGATGGCGGTTCGGTGGCCTTCCTCCACACGCGGCCACACGGCGAGGGCGCCGGACATGAGGAGGAGAAAGAGACTCTCGGACAGCGGGATCAGCGCCGGCCGGAGTACATCCGATGAGGCGAACGCGATGGCTGCGATGGCGACGCCGCCTCGAAGGCCCAGGGGTGTGGACCGGGAGACGGCGAGGCCGAAGAGCGCCCCCGCTGCAGCTAGAAAGGCAAGGTTGAGAAAGGTGGCCGCCATCGTGACCACCCCGATGGAGTCGGACAGGAACCAGAGGCCGGCGAGAACCATCGGTTACAGGGGCGGGACCTTGGCCGCCGGGGGCGCGTCGACCACACCGGCGTACACCAGCCCTTGGCCCTCGGCCAGGGCTTTGGCCACCAGCATGTAGACGCCGTCGTCGTGCCAGACGCCTACGGGGATCGGGCGCCACGCCGCGACCCCCACGGCGAAGAGGAGGAGGCCGAGCAACCCGAAGGGCCACGCCTTGCCGGCCATGGGCTCCGAGGAGTCGCCGATGATATCGCTCATCCGTACTCCTCACGAAGCTTGGTCTTCTGGACCTTCCCCGTGCCCCCCATGGGCAGGGACTCGACGAACACGATGTCGTCGGGAAGCTGCCATTTGGCCAGACGCGCAGAGAGGTGCTCCAGGACGCTCTCCTTCTCCGGCGGCGGATCGGAGGTCGGCACGGCGATCAGCAGCGGGCGCTCACCCCACGTCGGGTCGGACACACCGATGACGGCCGCGACGTCGATTCCAGGGTGGCCCATGGCCGTGTTCTCCACGTCGATGGAGCTGATCCACTCCCCACCCGACTTGATGAGGTCCTTGGTCCGATCGGTGATCTGCACGTAGTACTCCTCGTCGATGGTGGCCACGTCCCCGGTGGGAAACCACCCGTCGGCGGTGAGCTTCTCCTCGTCGCTCTTGAAGTATCCGTCCACCACCCAGGGCCCGCGGGCCTGCAACTCCCCGATGGACGTCCCGTCGTGCGGCTGGGGTGTGCCTTCGCGGGTCACGATCCGGAGCTCCACGCCCCAAGGTGGGCGACCCTGTTTCGTCTGGAAGGCCGCCCGCTCCTCAACAGACTGACGACGATGGGCGGGGGTCAGGGTGTTCACGCTTCCGAGAGGGCTGGTCTCGGTCATGCCCCACCCGTGACGGAACTCGATGCCGAACTCGCCTTCCAGAGCCTCGATGAGGGACTGGGGGGGCGCGGCGCCGCCGAGGAGCACCATGCGCAGGCTTTTCGGGTGGGTCCCGGTGGTCCGCCAGTGCTGGACGAGGGCGTGGAAGACCGAGGGTACGCCGGCGCAGAAGTCCACGGATTCGCCGTCGAGGAGTTCGGTGATGCTGGAGGGATCCATTTTCGGGCCAGGCATCACCAGAGCCGCCCCCGTTGCGGCGGCGGCGTAGGGGAGCCCCCATGCACAGGCGTGGAACTGGGGGACGATGGGCAGGCAGGTCACGGACCGGGCGAGCCCGAAGATGTCGGGCAGCGAGACTCCGAGGGCGTGCAGGACCGTCGACCGATGGCTGTAGAGGGCGCCCTTCGGGTGGCCCGTCGTCCCGGAGGTGTAGCACAGCGCCGCGGCATCGCGCTCGTCCAGCTCGGGCCACGGGAAGGCCGTGTCGCCCCCGGCCAGAAAGGTCTCGTAGGAGACGGCCCCGGGGAGCTTCGTGTCGGGCATGTGTTCGTCGTCGGTGAGAACGACGTATCGCTCCACGGACTTCAACGCGTCGGCGATGGCTTCGGCGAGGGGCACGAAGGTCAGGTCCACGAAGAGGATGCGGTCCTCGGCGTGGTTCATGATGTAGACGAGTTCCGTAGGGTGGAGCCGGGGGTTGAGGGTGTGGCACACGGCGCCGATGCCGGAGACGCCGTAGTAGATCTCGAGGTGTCGGTGGGTATTCCACGCCAGGGTGGCGAGGCGGTCACCGCTCCCGATCCCCGCATCCACGAGGGCGGAGGCGAGTTGCTTCGAGCGAGCGCGGACCTCGCCCCACGTCGAACGGTGAATCGGCCCCTCCACCGTGCGCGTGACGATGGTCTGGTCCCTATGGACCCGCCCCGCATGCTCGATGAGGGAGGAGATCAAAAGGGGCGTATCCATCATTCGGCCGCGCATGGCTCGTTCTCCGTGCGGTGGTGGTGGCGTGTCGGCGGCAGGCGAAGCTAGACGGCTGGTGAAGACGTACAGTAGGCAGCCTTCTAGGCGCGCGCGAAAGCGGCGGCTACACTTGCCCGTCGTGACGATGTGCGATGCACCGGCAGCCCGAGGAGGTCGAAGTGGTGAGGAAGCTGGACGAGATGACGTGGCCCGAGGTCGAAGAGGCCATCGCCCAGGGACGCACGACGGTGGTCATCGCCGTGGGCGCCATCGAGCAGCACGGTCCCCACCTCCCACTCCTCGTCGACGCGGCCCGCGGCGATGCCCTCGCTCTGGCCGTGGCGGAGCGCCTCGGAGACGCCCTGGCGGCGCCCACGATCCGGGTCGGCTGCTCGGAGCATCACATGGGGTTTCCGGGAACCATCACCCTGCGCCGACACACGCTGGAGGCCATCTGCCTCGACTACGTGGTGAGTCTCGCCCGTCACGGGTTTCGACGCATCTGCCTCGTCCCGTCCCACGGAGGCAACTTCGGCCCGCTCGAGGAGATGCTTCCGGACCTCCGCTCCGCGGTGGCTCCATCGTGTACGGTGGACACGTACACGGACCTCGTCGGCTTCATGCGCTTCTGGGAGCAGGCGGTGCGAGACGTGGCGCCGGACCTGGTCGGGCGCGTGGGCGGCCACGCCGACCTGGCCGAGACGTCCGAGATGCTGGTCATTCGCCCCGACCTCGTCCGGGAGGACCGGGCGGCGGAGGGGCACGTCCAAGCCTTCGACGAGGCGTTGCGTGACCGGATCTTCCGCGAGGGCTTCCGGTCGGTGACGCCCAACGGCATCCTCGGCGATGCCCGTGGCGCCACCCGGGCCATCGGAGAGGCGTGCATCGCGGCGGCGGCCGACGGAATCGTTGCGGCTCTCGATGGGGAGACGGCGTGAGGCGTCGTCCAGCCGCCATCGTGTACGTACCCGGGGGTTGAAGCCGCCCCGCGTAGCCGCGTTCATCTCCGGCCACGGCTTCGGTCACGCCGCTCGGGCCTCGGCAGTCCTCGAAGAACTCCACGTGTCCACGGAGTGCAGGGTGGAGCTCTTCACGACCGCGCCGCTCTGGTTCTTCGAGTCTTCGCTTCCCGACTGCTTCCGCTACCACGACGAGATGGTCGACGTGGGGTTTCGTCAGCGGTCGGCCCTGGAGTACGATCTGGCTGCCACCGTGGGGGCTCTCGACCGCTTCCTGCCCTTCGACGAGGCCACCGTCGAACGGCTGGCCGCTACCGTCGTCAAGGCCGGCTGTCGGGTGGTGCCCTGCGACATCGCCCCGCTGGGTGCGCCGGGGGCCGCGGCTGCCGGGCTTCCGTCCGTCGTGGTGGAGAACTTCACCTGGGGATGGCTCTACGAGCCGCTTCACGGGGCCGCTCCCGAGCTGGCCCGCCATGGCCGCGAGCTCGATGGGTGGATCGGGCGCGCGACGGCCCACGTCCAGGCCCGCCCCGTGTGCCGGCGGGACCCGGCGTCGCTCCTGGTGGACCCTGTGAGTCGGCTCCCTCGCCAGGAGCGGGACGAGACGAGGTCCGACCTCGGCGTGGCATCCGACGAGCCCCTCGTCGTGATCACCTTGGGCGGGTACGGCGAAGCGCTGCCCTACCTGCCTTCGCTCCGCGAGCGCCCGGACTGCCGTTTTCTCATCACCGGTGCAGACTCGACGCGGAACGACCGCAATCTGATCCTCTTCGACAACGATACCCCCCTGTTCATGCCCGACCTCATGCGCGCCGCCGACGCGGCGGTGGCGAAGCTCGGGTACGGAACGGTGGCCGAGGTGTGGCGTGAGGGCGTTCCGTTCCTGGGCGTCACCCGTGCGGATTTCCGGGAGATGCCCACCTTGGAGGCCTTCGCTCGGGACGAGCTCGGGGCGGAGGTGGTGATACCGGACGTGTTTCGGAGCGGTCGTTGGGTGGATCGACTCGACGCCATGCTGGCGAAGGAGCGCCGACCGCAGGCGGGTGGGGGAGCCGGTCAGGCGGCCGAGGTCGTTCGCCGGCTCATGTGACCAGGCGCGCCCTCGGCGATCGCCGCGGAAGCCCCCGGCTCACGCATCGTCGGTTTCCATGAACCGGTAGCTGGCTTCGCAATCGTAGTCGATGCCGTGCTTCTCCTTGAGGTCCTGGATGAAGCGGAGCTGGGTACGGGTGTGGGGGCTGGCGACTCCATCGCCGAGCGGCTCGCAGGTGTGGAGCAGAATCTCTTCGAGGAGGTTGCCCACGGTCATCCCCTTGTGCGCCGCCAGGTCGTCGACGAGGGCAGCGAGCCGGGCCTCCAGCCGAACGGTTCGATCCACTCGTTCCACGCGGACAGGAGGCCCCACGGTGTAGATCGGGTGGCCGAAGACCAACTGATACCCGTGGAGGTCGCGCACCCCGTAGTCACGAAGCCCGTACTCCTGGTCCTCCGGTGCCCATACCGCCTCGACCCCTTGGGACTGGTGGAACCGGTACAGGGCATCGGCATCCTCGATCATGAAGTAGAGGGTGCACCCATCAGGGTTCGGCGTGCCCTCCGACAGGAAAATCCGACACTCACCGAGGTCCACGCCCGCGAACGAAACGGGCTCGCCCCAGGTGAATCCCGATTCGAAGCCCAGCCGTCCCGTGTAGAACTCCACGGCGGCTTCGACGTCGGGCACCGGCAATCCGGTATGGTGGGAGGTACAGACGATGGACGGTCGGTCCGACATGGATCCTCCGCGCTAGGGTGAGGGCGGGGCGCCGGCGCCCATGAGCGGATCCGTCACCCCCAGCACGTGGACCGCGATGAGACCGAGGATGCCCACTACGAGCAGATAGTAGATGGTGGGAAGGATCGTCTTCCGGAGGGTGGACCCTTCTTTGCCGAGGAGTCCCACCGTGGCCGACGCCGCTACGACGTTGTGGATGGCGATTATGTTCCCGGCGGCGGCCCCCACGGCCTGGAGCGCGACGATCATGACCGTGGACATGGCCAGGCGCTCGGCCACGCCGTACTGGAACGCCGAGAACATGAGGTTGCTCACGGTGTTGGACCCGGCGATGAACGCCCCGAGGGCCCCGGTCATGGGGGCGAAGAAGGGCCAGACCGCTCCGACGTTGCCCGCCACCCATTCCGCCATGGCCAAGGGCATGGACAGGAAGCCCGCTGCATTGACGTCCGAGTTGATGTACACGCGCACCATGGGCACGGTGAAGACCAGGACGATGCCGGCGCCGACGAGGACGCTCCCCGACGACCGGAAGGCCGCCGCCAGATCGCGCCCGCTCATACGATGCAGCAGGGCGGCGAAGAACACGACGAGGACGAGGATGAAGCCCGGCAGGTAGAGGGGCGTGGTGGTGGCGACGATGTCCGAGCCGAAGATGTTCGCCCACGAAATGGCGGGGGTCCGGAGCCACGTGCCCACGGGAAGCGACGGGAGGCGGGTGAGCACCAGGAGGAGCCCGAGGAGGGCGTACGGGGCCCATGCCGAGGCTGCCGATACTCCGCGCCCTTCCGAGACGTCGGCGAGCTCGTCTTCCAGCCCGCTGATCCACTCCGGCTTCCACGCCGAGCGTGCCGGGAAGTCCCAATGATCCTGCGGCAACAACCACCCCCGGCGCGCCACGGTGACGACGATGGCCAGGCCTACCGGGGCGCCCAACAGCGAAGGGAACTCGGGTCCGAGGAACGTCCCGAAGAGGACGTAGGGAACCGTGAACGCCAGACCGCCGAGCAAGGTGAAGGGCAGGACCGACAGACCCTCGGTCCACGAGCGGTTCGCGCCGAAGAAGCGGGTGAGCATGACCACCATCCAGGTGGGCATGAGGACCCCCGCGATGGCGTGGAGGATGACCACCTTGGCGGTAGATCGGAAGAGCA
>CALJKZ010000074.1 GCA_937983085.1 uncultured Gemmatimonadales bacterium | reverse complement strand
CGATACCGGGTCCAATGTCGGCTGGCCATGTCGCTTGCGATCGTGCACGGAGACCCGGCTCGGAGCGTTCTGCTGGAACGCCTGGCCGATGTGGCCGATCTGACGGGATCCGACCGGGTCGCCGTCGTGTGGATCGATGAGTATGGCGCCGGCTACGTCCATCCTCATGTGATTCTCGATCTGCTCTCCGATCGCCCGCGCCGTTTCTTCTCGCCCGATCCCCTTCAGCGGGCCTGGGATCTGGGCGTCCCCGGAGCGCTCGACGATGTCGTGGGCTCCGACCGCGGTCGTGTCGCCACGTTCGCGGTGGCGCTGGGCAGCGACGGTGCACGGGGATGGTTCCTCGTCGCCGACTCCGTCACCCGGCGGGTCAACGTCGACGACGAGCGCCGCGATCGGCTCATGTTCCTCGCCGGGGAGAGCTCCGCCATCGTCCTTCACAGGGACCTGGATGCTCCCGAAGACGCCTCGGCACGATTCGCAGGTTGGCGGATCCTCAAGGATCTGGAGGGCTACGAGTCCAATGCCCGTCGATCGGGAGTCGTGGGCCGTCGTTTCGAGGTCGGCAGATTGGTCGTGGGTCTGGTGGAAGATGACCTCGTCTCACCCGACGAGCGGCGCTTCGAGTTGGCGGACCGCGCCCGGGAATCCATCTACCGGGACGGGGACGTCGACGAGAGCGAGGCGTCTCTGCTCGGGGATGTCCTCCACGCCTATGAAGTGGGCGACCTCCCGGGACTTGCGGCGGTGAGCCTCGAGTGGGGACACGCCGCGGAGCGGGACGATCATGCGTGGGGCGCCCTGGAGCTGTACCGGTGCGCATTCGAAATGGCGACGGCTCTCGGTGAGCCCGAGACGGCCATTGAAGCCGCACGCTCCAGTGGTCGTGTCCTGCGCCGCCGTGGACAGTGGGCCGAAGCGGATCACTGGTACGGGCTGGCACTCGCCATCGCCGAACGAGCCGAGTTGTGGGATCTCATCGCACGCACCCGGGCGGGACTCGCCGTCATCCAAAAGGATCGCGGGGACCTCTCGGCAGCGCGCATCGGACTCGAGAGCGCCCTCGAGGCCGCCGGCTCGGCCAAGGATGCCGACACGACGGCGAGCATCTACCAGGATCTCATGAACCTCGAGTACGTGGCGGGGGACCTTCCCGTGGCTGCGCGTCACGGCTGGCGAGCGGTCAACACCTCAGCGACGGATGCCGCGAAGACGCGGTGTCTCGTCGGCTTCGCCTGGATCCTGAAGGAGCTGGGTGACATCGACGCTGCCGAGGACGCCTACGCCGTGGCCCGGGAGACGGCCGACGACTTCTACTACCGTCTGTACGCCTACGACGGGTACGCCCATATGGCTGCGCTTCGGGGCGATCCGGCGGCTTTCGACGTCCGGGCGACCGAATGCGACCAGCTGGGGTGGGACGACGGTCCTGCGACGGCGAAGGCCGAGATCCTGTACTTCCGCGGGGTCGGCCACGCCCTTCTGGGTCGTCGGGACGAGGCGCGCTCGTGGCTCGGCAAGGCGGTGGCATTCGCGGAGCACCATGCCTTCGAGGTCGTACTGGAGAACGCCCGGGCGGCGCTCAGTGAGCTGCCGAACGAGGGGTTCGAGGCCCGTCTAGCCCAGCAGAAGCAGCCTCCCATTCCGCGCACGGCCCCCCACGACGTCCGCGACGGACTTCGTGCCCTACGCAACGAGGTGGTAGGGGCCCTGAGCGCCTGACCCCGAGCCGGCGTTCGCCGACTCGGGGCCGTGGCTCACACCGCGGGCTGGTGGATCAGCCGCCCGTGACGTTCCCGCCGTCGGGCGTGTAGTTGCCGCCATCAGGCGCATAATTACCACCATCGGGCGTATAATTACCGCCATCCGGCGTGTAGGGGCCGGTGATGGAGGAACCGCAGGCAGCGACGCCGAGGGTCAGAGCGAATGCGAGAAGGGTGCGGCGGAGCGTCTTCATGAGGAATCCCCTGGTTCGTTGAGAGCGAGTTTGGCCCGCCGTTCGGCGGTCCGTTCGCGAATTTCTGACTTGAACTTTCGAAGACGATCCCCAAGACGTACTATCACTTTCACCCTAGGGTATGTCTTTTTCGAAGATCATGGCGCTCATTCCGGTCCTCAGTCCCGATGCGCGGCTCGCCGAGGTTGTTTCCGAGGCGACATCGGACCGACATGTGGTGGCGCGATCGACGTCCTGGGACCGCCTCCAATGGCTCGTTCGGGAGCGCCCTGCGACCGGCGTCGTCCTCGATACCGGGGGCCTGCCGGCGGTCCCGGAGCCCGACGAGGCCATCGCCGACCTGCGCCGGCGCTTCCCCAGCCTCGGCCTCGTTCTGGTGTTCCGCCCGCATGCAGACCGGATCATGCTCCTCCGCCTTGGACGGGCGTCCATCACCAACCTCGAGGTGATCCCGGCGGGCGGGGTTCGGCAGGAGGTCGCCCGAGCGCTGGCGAAGGCGGAAGTAGCCGGCGTGCGCGCCACCGTCCTCCGCGCCCTGGGCATTCGCATGCCGCCCCCCCAGCGGAACGTGGTGCGGGCAGCCCTCGAGGGCGCGCTCCTGGGCTGGAAGACCGACGCGCTTGCCGAGTGGGCGGGATGGACTCGGCCCCACCTGTCCGTGCGACTCAAGGAGGCCGGCCTCCCCTCGGCCGGTAGCCTCCTGCTCTGGGCCCGACTGCTGCACGCCAGCCATTGGCTGGCGGAGTCCGGGCGAAGCGCCGAAAGCGTGTCGCGGCAGCTGGGCTACGCCAACGGACCGGTCTTCAGGAGGGCGCTCCGGAACTATCTCGGTGCGACGCCCACCCAGGTGGTGGAGCAGGGGGGGCTCGACTTTGCGCTACGCCTCTTCCTTGACGAATGCGGCCTCGGTGATAGCGTTCGGGAGACGCTCTCCGTCGCCTGACCGAGGCGTTTCCACGGCCCCGCACCGACATCCTCGAGACGACCATGAAAGAGTTCACCGACACCGAAGGCCGACGCTGGATCGCATCCGCCGAAGAGGAGGAGTCGACGGACTACAAGGGGCGCTACTACATGGTTCTGAGGCCGGAAGAGGGCGAGGACGTGCTTCCCCTCCGCGATGTGCGCTGGAATTCGGAGCGGACGGCGAGGCGGACGGTGGAGACCATGTCCGAGATGGAGCTGCGCCGCCGGCTGCGTCTGGCTCGCGGACGGGACACACCCGTCCCCTCGGCCTGAAAAGAAAGGCCGGCCCCCGTCATCCACGGGTGCGCCGACCGCCCTCCAACGCTCCCTACGGCCCGCCGCCTCCGCGTCTCGGGAGCTCCAACCATTGGCCGGCGATGATCCGGTTCGCCTGCACGCGCGGGTTAACGCCGAGGATCTCATCCACCGTGACCCCGTAGCGTTGCGCGATACCGGAGAGGTTCTCGCCTGGGGCCACACGGTGGCGGTCACTGAATGCGGTGGACCGCACGGGGGGATCCACCGGCAGTTCCAGGGCCAGAGCGGGGAGCTCGCTCTCCGGTCGGCGAAACTCCGCCAGACGCACGCCGATCTGGTTCTCCAGTCGCTTGGCGCGGGTCTGGGACGGCGAGTCGTTGACGATGAGAGAGAACGCCAAGCGCTCACCGTCCTGGGAACGCACCATCCCGCTCAGTGCGGACACCCCGCGGATGGTCCCGGTCTTGGCCCGAAGATTCCCGGCGGCGGCCGTCCGGTACATCCGGCCCAGCTCGTACCGGGTGCCGGCACGCGGCAGTGTCGCCCAAAACTCGTTCCAGAGGGGGCCGCGGCTCATGGCCGCCATGGTCTCCACGAAGGTGCCGGCGGCGATGCGGTTCTCGCCGGACAGGCCCGACCCGTCTCGCTGGATGAGGCCGGTGGTGTCGACCCCCATGCCGTGAAGCGTCCGTCCAACCGCGCGAGCCGCCGCGGTGGGTGAGCCTTCGCCCTCGACGACGCGACCGATGGTACGGAAGATGAGCTCCGACAGCAGGTTGTTGCTCTGCTTGTTCACCACGTGGAGGTAGTCGAGGAGGGGGCGTGACTCGTGGGTCGCCAGGACCCGCGGTCCCTTCCGCCCCATTGCCGGGGCGGTGAGCTTCGGCAGGCTGGAGAAATCCCCTCGCACGACGCTGCGATTGCCCCCCTCGACGACGATGCCGCGCTCCTCGAGGGTGGCGCGGAAGGAAGCCGCCACGAAGTCGGCCGGGACGGCTACGGTCATCTGACGCCAGACGTCCCGGGCGTCGACCCGCATGCGCCCGACGATGCGCACGGGCTCGAGGGGATCGTCACGGAGGATGGCGAGGCGCGGGCGAGCCTGTCCGGTGACGGTCTCGGCCGTGTTCTCGACGACCAGCGCCGAATGGGGCGGAACCGTCTCGACGAGCGGGGGAGCGCCGGGCTCACCGGGCCGAATACGGAAAGAGACGACGTTCTCGTTGTACGAGAGGGCCGAGATTCCGGCGGTGAAGTGCTCGTTGAGGTCCCGTCGATCCCAATCGGCGTCGCGGAGGGGGCCGTCGAAGTAGGAAGCGTCCGCGACGAGATCCCCCGCCACGGTATGGATTCCGGCGGCTTCGAGCTGGTCGGCGAGTCGCTGGAAGACCTCGTCCTTGCTGCTGTAGAAACGGTCGGAGATGCCGGGGTCGCCGGAACCGTAGACGACGAGGTCGCCCTCGAGCACACCATCGACGACGTCTCCCTCGCTCATGACCCACGTTCTGAAGCGGAAGTCGGGTCCGAGCACGTGAAGTGCGGCGGCGCTGGTGAGGAGCTTCACGTTGGATGCCGGCGCCAGCGGATCGTGCGGCGCGACCGCGAAGATGGTGTCGCCGGAATCGAGTGATACTACGAGGGCGCCCCACTGTGCGTCGCCCCAACGATAGGAGTCGAAGAGGTCCCGGAGGTCGCGGCCCAACTCATCGGTGCTCTGGGCGGCGGCCGGCAGGGACCACCCCAGCAGGAGCGCCACGGCCCACCCCAGAAGGAGCGCCACCACCCACCTCTTCCGAAGCGACGGTCGTGAGCTCACGATGCGGAGGGCGACGGTGCGGGGAGAGGCCGCGGTCAGGCGGTCGCCGGCCCGCCGGTGGGGATGCAGCCCGAACAGTAGCCAGACAGCTCGAGGCGGAACCCGGTGACGGTGAAGCCCTCGGCCTCCCGGCGCAGGTGGTCGATGTCCGCGGCGGGGATCTCTCCCGCGATGTCCAGAACCCGACCGCAGGCCGTGCAGCGGGCGTGATGGTGGGGTTCGGTGTTGCCGTCGTACCGAGCCGAGTGATCGGCGTAGGTCAGTTTGACGGCGAGACCGCAGCCCACCAGCGTTTCCAGGCTCTTGTATACCGTTGCCAGCGAGATGGCCGGCAGGTCCTCCCGCACGGCGAGATAGACCTCGTCGGCGGTGGGGTGCACGTCGGTGCTCACCAGGTAGCGGAACACCGCCGCCCTTTGATCGGTGAAGCGTTGCCCGCTCGCTTCCAGCGCCTTTCGGAGGCGCGCGTCGGCGGACTGCGTACTCGTTGCCATGTGGGAACCCGTTCCTGCCTCGTCGGATGGACTTTGTAACCGTCCGTCAATGCTTACGTTACACGGCTCAACGAAGACGTGTCAACCGAGTCGTACCGCATGAAGAATAGCGCATTTTCGCCGCCGAACGGGGGCCCACGGTGAGGGCGGACGCCCCGGATCCCATCCTCACGCTCGAGCCACTCATCGAGGCGGTTCGGGAGGGCGTCACCGGTGAGGGGTGGGAGCTTTCGGGCCTCCAGAAGACCACCAGCCACCAGTTCGAGGGACGGTGGGACGGCGATTCCACCCGCAGCGCCTACCTCTTCTTCCACGCGGACGACGCCCCGGAGCACGTCAGCATCGACGTCTACCTGGACGAGACGAGTCGGGGCCTTGCAGGCAATCTCGCCCTCGTCGTGGACCTCCTCCCCTTCGGAGACCTGGGCGACACGAGGCGGGTTCTGGCTTCCCTCGGCGAGGCGTCGGCGCGGGAACTCGACCGGCGACACAAGCGACCGGTGACCCTTCGCTTGCGGCTTTCGGATGCTGCCGAAGCCGTGGACGGGGCCGACTCGGAGGTCCGCTTCAAGATCCGCATCCCCCGGAAGACGCTCGAAGCGGGTCACCATGCCGTGGCGGACTTTTCCCGGGAGGCGGTTCGCGGATTCACCCGTCTTCTCGATGCGGACGAGCTCCGGCGGCTCCTTCCCCCCGAGCACGGGGGATCCTGACGCCACGCGCGCTTCGCCTCGTCGGCAGCGTCGCGTCACCGCTTGCTCGCCTCCTTCCGAGATGCAGATTGGGGCGGCACTGACCCTTCCAGCCCGAACCGAAGAGAACGGCACATGAGCTCCGATACCGGCGCCTTCGATGATCTGCTCCACGAGGAACGACGCTTCGCTCCCCCTTCCGAGCTCACGGCGGCCGCCGTCGTCAACGATGCGTCCATCTACCAGGAAGCCGCGGACGACCGGGAAGGGTATTGGGCTCGATGGGCGGAAGAACTCGATTGGTTCGAGCCGTGGACGAAGGTGCTGGAGTGGAATCCCCCCCGTGCCCAATGGTTCGTCGACGGCAAGCTGAACGTCTCCCACAACTGCCTCGACCGGCACGTGCAGGCCGGGCGGGGGGACCGGACGGCGCTCATCTGGGAGGGGGAACCGGGAGATACCCGGACCTTCACGTACGCCGAGCTTCTCGAGGAAGTGGGTCGCTTCGGGAACGCCCTGAAGGGCCTGGGAGTCGAGCGCGGAGACCGCGTCACCATCTACCTGCCCATGATCCCGGAGGCGGCCATCGCCATGCTGGCGTGCACGCGGATCGGGGCCATCCATTCGGTGGTCTTCGGTGGGTTCAGCCCCGAGTCCCTCGCCGATCGGAACAACGATGCCGAGGCCAAGGTGCTGATCACCGCCGATGGGGGCTGGCGCCGGGGAAGCGTCGTACCCCTCAAGGCCAACGCCGACGGGGCTCTGCGGGCGTCACCCACGGGGGAGAACGTGGTGGTGGTGGCCGGGGGCGGGGAACTCACCTCGCAGGTGGGAGCCCCCATGGTGGACGAACGCGACCACTGGTATCACGACCTCGTCGGCGACGCGGCTCCGGAGTGCCCCCCCGAGGTGATGGACGCCGAAGACACCCTCTTCATCCTCTACACGTCGGGAACCACCGGGAAGCCGAAAGGAGTCGTGCACACCACCGGCGGGTACCTCACCCAGGTCTACGCTACGACGAAGGCCGTGTTCGATCTCCACGACGATGACGTCTACTGGTGTACCGCCGATGTGGGGTGGATCACCGGACACAGCTACATCGTGTACGGCCCCCTGGCGAACTGCGCCCAGGTGGTCATGTACGAGGGCGCTCCCGATACCCCGGATCGGGGTCGGTTCTGGGAGCTCTGCCAGAAGTACGGCGTGACGATCTTCTACACGGCGCCCACGGCCATCCGCGCGTTCATGCGATGGGGTGACCAGTGGCCAGCGAAGCACGACCTGTCGTCCCTCCGCATCCTCGGGACCGTGGGTGAGCCCATCAATCCCGAGGCGTGGATGTGGTACCACGAGGTCATCGGCGGTGAGCGGTGCCCCATCGTCGACACATGGTGGCAGACCGAGACCGGCGGCATGATGATCACGCCCTTGCCGGGGATCACCGAGACGAAGCCGGGCACCGCCACCCGTCCCTTCCCGGGCATCGAGGCAGCCATTCTCGACGAAGCCGGAAAGGAGACGCGGGCGGGGTATCTGGACATCACCGCCCCCTGGCCTTCCATGCTCCGGACCGTGTGGGGCGACGACCAGCGCTTCCGCGACACGTACTGGTCGAAGTGGGAGAACCTGTACTTCCCGGGAGACGGAGCGAAGCTCGACTCCGACGATTACTTCTGGATCCTCGGGCGGGTGGACGACGTCCTCAACGTCGCCGGCCACCGCATCGGGACGGCGGAGGTGGAAAGCGCACTGGTGGACCACCAGGCCGTCGCCGAGTCGGCGGTGGTGGGCAAGAAGCACGACATCAAAGGCGAATCCATCGCCGCCTTCGTCACGCTGAAGGAGGGCGTGGACGGCTCCGACGACCTGGTGGCGGAGCTGCGCGAGCACGTGGGCATGAAGATCGGAGCCATCGCCAAGCCGGAGCTCATCGTTCTCACGGCGGATCTTCCCAAGACCCGTTCAGGCAAGATCATGCGGCGCCTCCTGCGGGACATCGCCGAAGGACGAGCGGTGGGCGACACGACGACGCTGGCGGACCCCGCCGTGGTCAAGCGGCTACAGGACGAGCACGAAGACGACACCTGAGGCGGACGGGCCGACGGTGGGTCGCCTCGCTAGTCCTCGGCCATGGGGTCGGGCGTCGGAGGCGCCTTATTCGCGCGTTCGTCCGCCGGCTTCTCCTTCACCTTCCGCGCGGGCACACCTACGTAGACCCAGTGGGGTTCCGTACTCTTGGTGAGCATGGAGCCCGCTCCCACCATGGAGTCCTCCGCGACCGTGGTCCCCGCGAGGATGGTGGCGTGGTAGGTGATTCGCGCTCCCCTTCCGATGGTGGTGGTGGGGAGATAGACGATGCGCCCGTCCACGATGTTGTGGGAGTGGGAGTACACGTTGGCGAAATCCGAGACGGAGGCGCCGTCGCCGATGTCGATGCCGCCACGGTCGTCCATGAGGACGTGCCTGTGGATCACCACGCCGTCCCCCACGTTCATGTTGTACCCGAAGGAGAAGCGGACGTGGGTGAAGGCCTTGAAGTTCTTCCCGCACCGGGCGAACACGTGCTTGGCCAGGATTCGCCGGAAGTGGATCCCGAGCTCGACGTTTTCCCCGAGGGCGCTCCGGTCGAACATCTCCCAAAGCCAGAGGAGTGGTTTGCGGGGCTCGTATCGAGGCAGGTCGACCTCCTCGTAGTACTCGGGCTCCAGCGTCACATTACGCGGATCCATCTGCGCCAGAGCGACCCGCGCCGTGCGTGACAGCGTCGACGGATCGACGCCTGATGCCTCCGGGAAGTAGATGTCGGTGAGAACGGCTCGACAGAGCTCGTTGCGATCGCAGTCGGGGTCGTCCAGGGCTTCGCGGAGCCATGCCAGCCACTCGTCGTAGAGGGTGGCGGCCGCATCGGCCACTGGAACCGGGCGTAGGGGCAGAAAGGGCATGGGTGGACGTTATCGGGATTGGTGAAACGAGCAAGGTCGACGGGCCGGCGCACGCCTCCCCTCACGCCTCCGCACTCCCCGCCCAGGTGCAAAGGCTGCCTCGGAGATCGGCGTGGGTTAGACTTACAGGACAGGCGATTTCGCTCGCTGGATCCGCCTCCAGCCTCCCTTTGCCGCCTCCCTGCCATGCATGACGTCCTCCGACAGCGCCTCCTTCGGAAGATCGAGAGTCTTCCGGACGAGCAGGTCTATCAGGTCCTGGACTACATCGAGTTCCTCGAGTCGAAGTACGTCACGGCCGAGGGTGTCACGACGTCGGGCCTCCAGAAG
>CALJKZ010000073.1 GCA_937983085.1 uncultured Gemmatimonadales bacterium | reverse complement strand
CCCGGCCCGACGGTGCGGGTGCTCCCCACCGAGCTCCGGCTGAGCCGACTCCTCCGGCCCGGCGAACCCCGCGCCATCGCCGGGATGCATACGGCCCGACTCCGGGGCCATGGAACCGACTTCGCCGAACTGCGCCCCTACCGTCCCGGCGATCGCCTCCGCGACCTCTCGTGGGGGACGTCGGTTCGGCTCGGGCTTCCCTGGGTGCGGGTCAACCATCCCGAGCGCACCGGAACCGTGGTGATCCTTCTCGACGCCGTCTTCAGCGACGTCCAGCGGACGGACGCTCTCGCGCGCGCGGCTCGCGCCGCCTGGGCGGTAGCCTCCATGCACCTCCGCGCTCAGGACCGCGTCGGCCTGCTGGCGCGAGGACGGACGACGGCCTGGCTCCCTCCGCGTGGGGGACGTCGGGCCCGACTCATGGTCCTGGACGAGTTGTTGGCCGTGGGGGGCGCCGCGGAAGATCCGGCGCAGCGCCGACGGCGACGCGCGCGAGCCACCATCCCGGGCGACGCATTGGTGGTAGGGGTCACGAGTCTCCGGTCGCAGACCTTCGTTCCCGAACTGATCCATCATCGTCGGGTCGGTCACACCACCGTGGCGCTCATCGTCGACACCTCCGACCTGCTGCCGGCAAGCGAGGACGCACTGGACGAGGCTGCCCAGCGCCTCCTTCTGGCCCAGCTCGAGACGGAACGACGGGCCCTGGAGCGTGGCGGTGTCCCCACCGCGTTGGTCACAGCCGAGGACGGCGCCGGGGCCGCCATCCTGGCTCTCCGCCGTAAACTCGAGGTCCTGGGCGGCCCCCGACGGGCGCGGGTGGCGCGATGACGCGCGACGGCGCCATGACGCCGCGCGTGCGCCTCGGCGCCGGCTCCATTGCCGGAGCGACGCTGACGGCCGCCGTGGTCCTCGCCCTCGGTGTCGATGGACTCGGCGGATGGGTCGTCGCCTACCTCGCCGTGGTCGCCCTGGCCCTCGCGGTCCCGGCCGCCGTCACCGCACAGGTCACCGGGGGACAGCTCCTGGCCGGAGCGGTCTGGCTTCAGGGAGGTGACGAAGGGGTGGTGGTGGCTCTACTCGTGATCATGACCGTCATCGTTACGGCAGAACTCCTGGCCCAGGTGGCCCGGCTCGACTCACCCCTGCGACGCGATCCCGAAGGAGTCCTGGCCCATGCCGGCGTCTCGGCGACGACGGGCGGGATCGCGTTCGCGGCTCTGGCCTACGCCTCCGGCCTACCAGGCGTCGGTGGCCTGGCCGCGGTCGCCGTGGGGGTGGTCGCGTGCGTGTGGGTGGCGACGAGGTTGGTCGCCGACGCGTGAGTCACCGGCCTCGATCCGGCAGCCCCTCCGCCGCCCATACCGTCCCCGTGTGCAGCCGAGCCGTGTCCTCCGGACGTGGGGCGTAGCCACCTGCCAGGCTGATGGCGATGGGAAGGCCCCGGCCCGCGTAGCGCTCTAGCACGAGCTCGTCCCGGCGCCGAAGACCGGTGGCCGTGAGGCTCAAGCCCCCGAGCTGATCGCGCAGGTGTGGATCCACTCCCGCCAGGTACCAAACCAGGTCGGGCTCGAAGCGGGCGTCGATCTCGTCGAGGCCCTTCGTCAACATCTCCAGGTACGGTTCGTCCTCGATGCGGTCGGGAAGTCCGCGGTCCAGGTCGCTCCGTTGCTTCACCGGGTAGTTGTTCTCCTGGTGGATGGAGTACGTGAAGACCGTCGGGTCGTCGGCGAAGATGGCGGCGGTGCCGTTTCCCTGATGGACGTCGACGTCGACGACGAGCACGCGCTCGCATCGCCCG
This sequence comes from uncultured Gemmatimonadales bacterium, assembly GCA_937983085.1. GTDB lineage: Bacteria > Gemmatimonadota > Gemmatimonadetes > Longimicrobiales > Gaopeijiaceae > UBA2589. The sequence goes on along the minus strand of CALJKZ010000073.1, from coordinate 4,398 downwards.
TCCGCCTGCATCCGGGCGACGGCCACCGCCACGTCGTTGACGTAGCAGAACCCCTCGGCTCGGCCGGCGAAGGCATGGTGCAAGCCGCCCCCCACGTGGAACCCGACCCCATGATCGAGGGCGAGACCGGCGGTGGTGATGGCCCCACCCGCCATGTCGAGAAAGGCCGCGATGACATCGGGCCGGATGGGCAGTTCGCTGGCCATCGTCCGGGCGCTCATTCGCGCGTTCATCAAATCGTCCACGTACTCGAGGTCGTGGATGCGTTCCAGGTCCTCGCGTGCTACGGACCCGGCCTCGTGCCATCGGTGGTCTTCCACACCCACGTCCCCCCGGAGCCAGTCACAGAGAATCCCGTACTTCTCCACCGGAAATACGTGGGGCCCGATGTCCAGCGTGCGCGTCGGGTGATGGACGTAGTGGACTTCCATGGTTCCGCTCACGGGAGAAGGGACAGAGCTACGGTACCGATCCACGCCGCTGCTCCGCTAGATACTTGTCATAACAATCATTGTTGTAGATACTATCGTATGACATCTGCCAACCGAAGGGCGAAGGATCACGAAGATCCTGAGATCCGACCCGCGCGCAGCGCCTCAGAACGATGCTGCGTCGAGGTCCTGCGAACGGCGGACCGAGTCGGCAGGGTCCTCAGCGAGCCCGTGGACGCCCATGGGCTGACCATGCAGCAGTACAACGTGCTCCGGATTCTCCGCGGCGCGTATCCCGAGGGCCTGCCGACGCTCGAGATCGCGGATCGAATGATCAAACGACATCCCAACGTGACGCGTCTCCTCGACCGGCTCGAAGACAAGGCCTTGGTGGTGCGGGAGCGATGCGACGACGATCGGAGGATCGTGCGCGCGTGGATCTCCGATACGGGCCGGCGCCTCCTGGCAGACATCGACGAACCCATGGCCGAGATGGCGGACCGCGTCTTCGAGGGAATGGCTCCAGAGGAGCGGAGCCAGCTGATGACGCTTCTGAGCCGCCTGCGCCCGGCCCTTACCCTAGATACCGATGACGACGAAGACGACGCGTGACACGCGGACCGATAGCGGATCCCCGACGAAGAACGAGGATGAACGAGAGGAGGGTGGACGGCTGCGCCGCCTGACCGCCTTCTCTGAAGATCCGGCCGGCGGCAACCCGGCCGGCGTGTGGCTCGGAGCCGCACTCCCGGAAGCCGAAGAGATGCAACGGATCGCCGCCGAGGTGGGATACTCGGAGACCGCATTCGGTGCCCCGGACGGCAAAGGCGGCTACACCATTCGCTACTACAGTCCGGAGCGTGAGGTCTCGTTCTGCGGCCATGCCACCATCGCCACGGGGGTCGTCCTCGGCGAACTCCACGGCGAAGGCAGGTATCGGCTTCACACCCCCGTAGGCGAGGTCCCCGTCGAGGTCGAGCGGCGCGGGCATCGATGGTTCGCGTCCCTGACGTCCGTGGAGCCCCGACATGAAGCCGTGCCCCGCGAGGTTCTCTCGGAAGCCCTGCAGGCGCTGGGATGGCACGAGGCGATCCTCGACCCCGCCATCCCACCGGCCCTCGCCTATGCCGGTGCCTGGCACCTGGTGCTCGCCGTGGCGGACCGGCCGACGCTCGACGCATTGGACTACGATTTCGACGCCCTGAAGCGCACCATGCTGGCCGCCGACCTGACGACCCTTCAGCTGGTTTGGCGTGAGGGAGCGGACGTGTTCCACGCGAGAAACCCCTTCCCTGTGGGGGGCGTCCGCGAGGATCCGGCCACGGGAGCCGCCGCCGCTGCCTTGGCGGGATATCTGCGCTCCCAAGGACTGATGTCGGTTCCGGGTGCGTTCCGAATCCACCAGGGCGTCGTCATGGGACGGCCCAGCCTCCTCCAGGTCTCCGTCCCGACCACCGGGGGTATAACCGTAACCGGGACGGCCACCGATCTGGAGCGAGGTTCTCCGGAGAATCTGGCTCGGACCTTCTTCGAGCGGGTGTGGAAGGCACCGGCCGACCTCGACGCCATCGACGAGCTCATGGCCGAGGACTATGTGATCCACTCGGCTGGCACGACCATCCACGGGCGACCCGCCTTCAAGGCGTGGGTGGAGACGTTCCAGTCTCTTCTGGAAGGGGCAACGAACGAGGTCCATGATGTCCACGTCGACACCACAGGGACCGTCGTGACCACCCGCTGGACCTGCAGCGGCATCAACCGCGGGATCTTCGGGCTTCCGCCCGACGGTGCGCCCATCGAGTTCTCCGGAATCGCCGTCTGGAGGGTTCACGAAGGCAAGCTCGCCGAATGTTGGGTGGAACGCTCAGCGCTCGAGGCGGTCCGTGCGTGGGAAGCGACCGGCGCGACGCGGAGCGCTCTCGAGCCCAGAGTACGTGACTCGGCGTAGGCGGGATCGACCCGGGCCTCCCATGGTCCCTCGGCGGCCACGACGTCGCCTTACGGAGTGACGGGGTTCGAACCGTGAACCCCCGAACCCGAGATCATGGAGGTTCGCCATGTCACGCACCATCGCCACCATGCTGGCCACGTCGCTCGTCCTTGCAGCTCCCCTGGCGGCCCAACCCGCCCTCGAACTGGAACTCGCCGCCGGCGTCACTCTGGTCGACGTGGAGGGCGTCGCCTGGGAGGAGGGTGCCATTGCCGAGGATTGGAGCCAGCCGTCGTTCCGCGCCTCGGGGCGTGCCCTCTTCGGAGCCGACGACGGCCTCCGATACGGTGCCGAGCTGGGCTACCAGTCGCTCTACTGGTACTCGGTCCGGATCCCCTTCGGCTCGACGCCCATCCGGCGCGAGTACACCGTGACGGCGTTCTCCGCCATGGCCATCGCCCGGAAAGACCTCGGTTCGACGGTGGTCGATGTCGGGGCGGGCCTCGCTCTTCTCGACGAGCCCGCGCCGCTCATCAGCCTCGCCCTCGGATGGGAGATCCGGGACCGCCTCGCCATCAAGATCCGCGCCGACGGCATGGTCGCGTCCGAGCCGACGCTCCCCGTGGGTCTGGGCTTCAGCTACGCGTTGCAGGGAAGCTGACCCTCAGGTGCACTTCGCGCTCGGACCCGGTCTCCGAGGTCTTCGCCCCGGTCCCTCGCCTGCTCGGCAGGCGGGAGATCTGGGCTTCTCTTCGACCCCCTGACCGTTGTCGGAAGTACCCCGCTTGCGAACTCTTCCGTTGAGCGGAATATTCCGTTCATCGGAACATACTTCAGAGCGTCGCTCGAGGACGTGAACGACCATGGCCGACCCAAGCCCCGCCGAACCGCTCTCTCCCTTGTCGATGGCCATTCTCCTGGCTTTGGCGGATGGGCCGCGGCACGGCTACGCACTGATGAACGACATCGAGGCTCAGACCGAGGGGGCGCTGGCGCCGGGCACCGGAAGCCTCTATGCCGGCCTGCAGCGCCTCATGGGTGACGGCCTCATTCGTGAGGCCGAAGGCGAGGAGGGGGCGGACCGACGCCGGCGCTACTTCGCCATCACGGAGGAAGGCCGCGAGGCCGCCCGGGCGGAGATGAACCGCATGCTCCGCGTGCTTCGCGTAGCGGAGAAGAAGGAACTCGCCGGCGACCTTCGACCGGCGGAGACCGGGTGACCCGCCGGGTCCATCGACTGCTTCGCCTCCTCCTTCCACCGGAGTTCAGGCGGGCCTGGGGGGAGGAGATGGAGGACGCGTTCGCCTCGGCGAGCGCGGCGGCCCGACGGAGGGGATGGACGCCGTGGGTCGCGCTTTGGCTTCGCGAGGTCGGGGACCTCGTGCGAACAGCAAGGATGCTGCGCTCGGAATCGCGACGCTTCGGCGCCGAATTCGTGGCGCGACGAACCCACGGGACGGGAGGAGGAGTGACGATGGGACTCATGGACGATGCGCGGTATGCAGTACGCTCGCTGGTGCGAAAGCCGTCGCTGACGCTGTTCGCCATTGGAACGATCGCGCTGGGCGTCGGCGCCACCACCGCCATGTTCAGCACGGTGGAAAGCGTCGTGCTGAACCCCCTTCCCTTCGATGACGGCGAGCGGATGGTGGGCCTCTTTCGCCAGGTGGGGAACGGGACCGCCTTCATTACGCCTCGCCCGGCGGACCTCGACCTGTGGCGCGAGCAGCGCGACGTCTTCGAGGTCGTGGAGCCGTGGACGAGCCGCAGCTACACGCTCACGGGGCGCGGAGACCCGGTGGAGCTCAACGCGGCTCTCGTCCGCCCACCGTACTACGATCTCCTCGGCGTGCGTCCTTCCGTGGGCCGCACCTTCACCGGCGACGAGGTGCGAGGCGAGGGGACCCGCGTGCTCGTCCTGGACCACGGCTTCGCCGTGCGGACCTTCGGCTCCCCCGAGGCCGCCATCGACGGGACGCTCACCCTAAACGGGGAACCCTTGACGGTCATCGGCGTCATGCCTGCCGGCATCCTCGT
>CALJKZ010000072.1 GCA_937983085.1 uncultured Gemmatimonadales bacterium | reverse complement strand
GGCGATCCGGCCGCCACCGGCGAATACGCCGCGCCCGAGATCAAGAAGCTGGTCCGAGACGTCCGGATGGAAGACGCGCGGACGGCGGCTCGCGAGTCGTTGAAGGCGGCCACGAGTCAGGGCGTCATGGAGTGCCTCGTGGAAGGCCTCGGAGACTCGGTGGATCTCTCTGTGTTCTCGGGTCGATGGAGCTTGTCGGTCCCACGGTGATTGGGTAGCGTTCGGCCGCCTCGTCCCCCCCAGAAACCCGCCGTACCAGGAGCCTTTCCTTGAGCACCACGCTGTTCACGTCGGAATCCGTCACCGAAGGCCACCCGGACAAGATCGCAGATCAGATCTCCGACGCGGTCCTCGATCACATGTTGGCCCAGGATCCCGGGTCCCGGGTGGCATGCGAAACGCTGGTGACGACGGGACTCGCCCTGGTGGCCGGGGAGGTCACCACCGAGGGGTACGTCCACCTTCCGGATGTTGTTCGCGGAACGCTCCAGCGGATCGGCTACACCAACTCGGCCTTCGGCATCGATGCGACGACCTGCGCGGTGCTCACGAACCTGGACCAGCAGTCGCCGGATATCGCCATGGGGGTGGACACCGGCGGGGCGGGGGATCAGGGGATGATGTTCGGGTACGCCACCGACGAGACCGAATCCCTCATGCCCCCCACCATCCACTTCGCCCACGCCCTCACGCGCCAGCTCGCCGAAGTCAGGAAGAACGGTGAGATGCCGTGGCTCAGGCCCGATGGGAAGGCGCAGGTGACCATGGAGTTCGACGGTGACCGGGCCATCCGGATCCACACGGTGGTGGTGAGCACGCAGCACGACCCGGACGTCCGACAGAGCGACCTCGTGTCGGCCGTCGCCGAGAGGGTCGTGAAGGCCGCGTTGCCCGCGGACATGTACGCGGAGGACGACTGCATCCTGCACATCAACCCCACGGGCCGCTTCGTCATCGGCGGTCCCCATGGCGACGCGGGACTCACGGGACGCAAGATCATCGTCGACACGTACGGCGGAGTCGGACGTCACGGCGGCGGGGCCTTCTCCGGCAAAGACGCCACGAAGGTGGACCGCTCGGCGGCGTACGCGTCGCGCTGGGCGGCGAAGAACGTCGTCGCCGCCGGTCTCGCCAAGCGGTGCGAGATCCAACTCGCCTACGCCATCGGGGTGGTGGAGCCCGTTTCGGTCCATGTCGACACCTTCGGGACGGGGACCGTGTCCGACGAGGAACTGTCGAAGGCCGTGGCGGAGGTCTTCGACTTCCGGCCGAAGTCCATCATCGAAACGCTGGGGCTTCGGGCTCCCATTTTCACCCGCACTGCAGCGTCCGGCCATTTCGGTCGGACGCCGGAGAAGCGGGTGCCCCCCACGGGCGGCGACGAGGTGCAGTTCTTCCCATGGGAACTCACCGACCGCGTCGACGATCTCAAGACCGCCGTCGGTGGCTGAAGCGTAGGACACGGGGAGATCGAACCCCTGGGATGCTCGGGAGTATTGGTGGAGGAGAGGGCGCGAGCCCGGTCCACACTCTTCTCCCGGAGGTCTCCTCCACGTGTTGGTCGAGGTCAGAGTCCAGAGCCTGGCGCTGGACCGAACCACGAACACCCCCGTCGTCATCCTTCAGGAATTGGACGGGGATCGGGTCCTTCCCATCTGGATCGGACCGGGGGAGGCGAGCGCCATCGCCATGCAGTTGGCGGAGATGGAGTTCTCCCGTCCGCTCACCCACGACCTCATCTGCTCGGTCCTGAGCGGACTCGGCGGCGACCTGCAGAGGGTCATCATCACCAAGGTGCAGAAGAGCACCTACTACGCCGAGCTCATCGTCCGTCGAAACGGGGAGGTCATTTCTCTCGACGCCCGTCCCTCGGACTCCATCGCCGTGGCTCTTCGCGTGGATGCCCGCATCTTCGCCGACGACCAACTGCTGGAGGTGGCGACCATCGAGATCTCCGACGACGAGACCACCGGCGAGGTCTGGTTCGAGCGACTGGGCGGCCTGGACCCGGAGGCGGCCATGGGTCCCGAGGAGCTCAAGCGCCACCTGAAGGGGCTCAACCCCGAGGACTTCGGGCGCTTCACGCCCTGAGGCTCGCCCCATGAAGAGGGTTCGGGGCCCCAGCCGCATGAGTCGCGTCCTACGGGGGGCCCTGGTCTGCGGAGCCGTGGTCCTTATCGGGCCGACGGGGGCATGGGGCCAGATCGCCGCCGAGGCATCCCTCGGTGGGACCGTGTTCGTCGGCGACACCGTGATGACCGACGGAACCGTCGTGCTTCACCGCATCTCCGACGGAACGCAGGGTCAACTCGATTCCCTGCGTCTGGGCGCCGGCGGAACGTTCGCTTTCGACCTGCCCAATGTCCCCAACCCCGCTCAGAGCGACGTTTTCTTCGCTTCGGTGCGGCACCACGGCGTCCTCTACTTCGGTCCGGCCATCACGTCGGCGGCTCAACTCGACTCCATCTACGAGATCCACGCCTACGACACGCTGCTGGCGCCCGCCCAGGGCGTGCCCGTGGCTCTGCAGTCCCGAAGCGTGTTCTTCGAGCCGGATTCGGTGGGGTGGCGGGTCACCGATCTCTTCCAGGTGCGGAACGACGAGCCCCGGACCGTCGTCGCGCGCAGCGACGGACGTGTCTGGTCGCACCCCATGCCGGCCGACGCTCGGGACGTCACCACGGGGGAAGGGGAGCTCGCCTTCGACGCCGCTACCTTCGAGGACGGCGAACTGGTGGTCCGGGCTGCCCTGCCGCCGGGCGAACGGCTCTTCGTCGTCCGCTACCGGGTCGACGACCTCGAAGTTTCCGTTCCGGTGGGACCCCGCACCGAAGCCCTGGACGTCCTGCTTCGCGAGCCTGCACCTCCCTTGGCCGTCGACGGCCTCGAGCTCCTGGACCGGATCGAGCTCGAGCCAGGATCGACCTATCTCCGCTATTCCGGTGCCGAGCTCACGGTGCCCGAGGTTAGCATCGCGCCTCTCGAAGAAACCGCCCCGCCGAGGGTCGAATGGGCCGCGGTGATCCTCGCGCTTCTCCTCACGGGCGCGGCGCTCTTCATCCTACGGCCGTCGGCGCGAAGGGCGGAGGCGGGGCCCGGGTCCGATTCGGCACCCCGCCGGGGCAATGCGGCCGCTCCGACGGGGCCGATCGCCCAGCGACCTGCGGCGTCTCGCACGGCCCTCGTCCGGGAGATCGCTCTCCTCGACGAGCGGTTCGAGGCGGGGAGCTCCGACGAGGAGGCCCGCCGGGCGTATCAACGACGTCGTGCCGAGCTCATCGAGCGGATCCGGGCTCTCGACGGGAGCGTGTGAGCGGTGGCGCCGATCACGACGCCGGCCGTCCTCCTGAAGGGGTACGACTACGGCGATTCCAGCCGGATCCTGCGCTTCTACACTCGGGAGCACGGCCTTCTCAGCGTTTTGGCGAAGGGGGGGCGCGGCAGGAGCGGCAAGGGTGCTGCGACGTTTGCCAGCGTTGCCCGCGGTGAGGTGAGCGGCTGTGTGGAGCCGCAGCGCGACCTTCACACCATGAAGGACTTCCACTGTACTCGACTTCGCGAGGAACTCGGGCAGGAGGTCGTCCGGTTCGCGGGTGCAGCGGCGGCAGCCGAGCTGGTGCTCACCCACGCGGAGGCGGAACGCCAGCCAGGGGTGTTCGAGGCGCTTGAAACGGCTCTCGACGGCTTGGCCCAGGCCCGATCCGAGAGTCTGCCTGCCACCGCCCTCGCCTCCCTCTGGACCATCACGGAGGCCTTCGGTTTCGCGCCGCAACTGGAACCGTGCGTCCGCTGTGACGCACCGCTGGGGCGTGAAGAGGTCGGCCGGTTCGACTTCGCGGCGGGCGGCATGCGGTGCGAGGCGTGCGGACACGACATGGCCGGTCCACGTGTCGGGCCCGTCGCTCGCGGTCAACTCGCGGCCCTTCTGGCGGGAGACCTCCCCCCAGACTTCACCCATGCTCGCCAGCACCTGGCACTCGTGTCGGACTTCATCGCCTACCACGTCGCCTCCAAACCGCTGAAGTCGCTCCGCTTCCTTGGCGGGCTGCTTCCCGAAGTAGCGGTGCCGGCTGGTCGGGAATCGGCTGATCCACCGTGAGCCGCGAGGTCGTGGGTTCCCATCTCATCCTCGGGACCGCCGGTCACATCGACCACGGGAAGACGGCCTTGGTCGAAGCGCTGACCGGGACGAACACCGACCGACTCCAGGAGGAGAAGGCCCGGGGCATCACCATCGAGCTGGGCTTTGCGGAGCTCGTCCTGGAGGACGGACTCACCTTCGGTGTCGTGGACGTACCGGGGCACGAGGCCTTCGTCCGCGCGATGGTGGCGGGCGCCGCCGGAATGGATGTCGCTCTCCTGGTGGTGGCCGCCGACGAGGGCATCATGCCCCAGACACGCGAGCACTTGTCCATCCTGGAACTGTTGGGTGTTCCGGCGCTGGTCGTCGCCCTGACGAAGTGCGATCTCGTGGAGGACGAGTGGCTTGAACTGGTGGAGGCCGAGATCACGGAGACCCTCGAGGCTTCCCCGTACGCCGACGCAGCCATCGTCAGAAGCTCGGCGGTGACCGGCGCCGGCTTGGACGCCATCCGCGCCAGTGTGGCCGCCGCGGCGGACCACTCGGGCCGACCCGACGGCGACGACCTGACGCGACTGCCACTGGACCGCGTCTTCACCATTCGCGGCACGGGGACGGTCGTGACCGGCACGCTGTGGAGCGGGCGTCTGCAGCGCGACCAGCGGGTCCGCATTCTACCTCAGCAGCTGGAGGCCCGGATCCGGAGCCTGGAGGTGCACGGAAGAAGCGCGACGGAGGCCCGAGCCGGAGCCAGGACGGCCGTCGCTCTCGTAGGAGACGGAGCCGACAGGGAGGTGGTCGCGCGCGGCTCGACCCTCGTGGCGGAGCCGACATGGAGCCCGACGTGGATGCTCACGGTCCATGCGCGGCTGCTTCCGGCGACAGGATGGAGTCTCGAGCACAACCAGCGAGTCCACGTCCACCTGGGAACCGCGGAGGTACTGGCCAGGGTCGCCCTGCTGGAGGCGGAGGCGCTGCGACCCGGTGGGGCAGGATGGGTGCAACTCCGGCTGGAGGAGCCCGTGGTGGCCCGGGGCGGCGATCGATTCGTGGTGAGGGCGTACTCCCCCGTGACCACCATCGGCGGAGGGGCCGTGGCCGAATCCCATCCGCCGAAGCGAACCAGGCTCTCTGCGGACCAACGCGATGCTCTCCATCACCTCCTCGGGGGTGATCCGGAGCAGGCGGTGCGGGCCGCGCTCACCCTGGCGGGGTGGGAGGGGGTCGCCCGTGACGACCTCTCCGTGCGCACGGGCCTCACTCCCGACGAGGTGGAGCGGGCTGTCGATGCCCTCGGTGACGAGGGGAGGGTGGAGGCCGGCGGTCGGGTGTTCGGCAGCCACGTCGAGGAGAACGTGCGTTCAGGCATCGTCGCGGCTGTGGAAGCCGCCCACGCGGCCGACCCGTTGTTGTCCGCGGTCCCTGCGGCGACCGCTCGCGCCGGAGCTCCCTCGTGGGTGGCCGTGGAGCTGGCGGACGCCGTGCTCGCCCGCGCCATCGGGGCAGGCCGGCTCGAGGCCACCGAAGGCGGCGTCAGGAGGCCCGGTCACGTCGTGGAGCTCACACCCGAACAGAAGGAAGCCTCGGACCAGATCGTGGCTGTGCTCCGGGCCGGCGGCGTGGGCGCACCCCTTCTGTCCGACTTCCCCGACGCCCTCCGGGCCCGACCCGACCTCCGGGCCCTCCTGCGACGGCTCGAGGAGTCCGGTGCGATCCGGCAGGTTGCAGAGGAGTACTTCGTTTCGGCGGAGGACCTCGACGCCGCGGTGGGGAGAGTCCGTTCGACCTTTGCAGGGCGGTCGGGTCTCGGACCGTCCGATTTCCGTGAGGTGCTTCCAGTTACACGCAAGCATCTCATCCCACTTCTCAACCATCTGGACGGGCTTGGAATCACGCTTCGCACCCCCGACGGGCGGGAGGTGACTCAGGCATGATCCCATCTGCCAGGCAACGAAAACCGGCCGCCGGGAGTCTTACTGGGTGAAGGGGAGGCCTGCAAATGAATGTTTGCTTGACCGGTCGTCCCGGCTCGGCCTAGAATGACTAGAGGCATGCGTGCCGAAGGTAATCACACATGGAGCGCGATTGACGCTTAGCTACTGCACATTGGTTGTGCGG
>CALJKZ010000071.1 GCA_937983085.1 uncultured Gemmatimonadales bacterium | reverse complement strand
CTCCTTGAGCTCGACCTCCTTCTGCTCCACCGCTTCCTGCATCTCGAGGAATGGGTTCTCCTCCATCTGCTCCTTGAGATGCTGTTCCAGGTCCAGAAGAGGCATGTACAGAAGCTCCATCGCCTGATACAGGCGAGGGTTGATCCGCATCTCCTGCCGGAGGTGCGTGCTCTGCGTGAGCTTCTGATTGAATGAACTCATTCTTCCTCGGACGTGGAGCCCTCGTCACCCGACTGGGCCAAACTCGGTCCTAAACCGTCATCCCTCCCGGACGCTCGTAGCGCCCCCTCATCCGAGCGGTCAATGCCGGACCCAAGTAGATCTCCGCAACTTCGTCGTTCCACACGAGTTCGGAAACCGTGCCGCTCACCCTGATCCTCCCTTCATACATGATGTAAGCACGATCGACGATCTCCAACGTCTGCTCGACGTTGTGATCGGAGATGACGACGCCGATTCCCCTGCCCTTCAGGCCTCTCACGATCTCCTGGATGTCGTGGACGGCGATGGGATCGATGCCGGCGAAGGGCTCGTCGAGGAGCATGAACTTCGGGCGCTGAACCAGTGCGCGGGTGATCTCGAGGCGCCGCCGTTCACCTCCGGAGAGTGCGTACGCCTTGCTCTTGCGGAGAGACTGGAGCCCGAGCTCGTCGAGAAGCTCGTCCAACCGCTGCTTCTCCTCGGCCTTGGGAAGGCCCAGGGTCTCGAGGATGGCCAGCACGTTGTCCTCGACGGAGAGCTTCCGGAAGATGGAGGGTTCCTGGGCCAGGTACCCCATGCCTTTGCGGGCCCTTCGGAACATGGGGGTATCCGTGAGGTCCTCGTCGTCGAGGTGGACGGTGCCCGCATCCGGAGGAATGAGGCCCACCATCATGTAGAACGTGGTGGTCTTACCGGCGCCGTTGGGCCCCAACAGGCCCACGATCTCTCCCTGGGTCACCGAGATGTCGACGTCGTCGACGACCTTCCGGTTGCGGTAGATCTTCGTCAGCCCGGTGGCCCAGACCCGGCTGCCGTCGTCCGGGGCCTTGGGGAGGTCGAGGGCCGGGGCCGCTGCCACCGGCGCGGTGTCGGGCTCGGGTGTAGGGTTCACGGGCGTGTCCACGGGTACTCCTTCTCCAGGCGGATGAATCGGCTGCGTTCGTTGCGTTCTTCGGGAAGGGACGAGCGGTCTGGGGAGGCTGTGATCCCGGACACACCGGGAGCGGCTCCCCCCGGAGCGGCTTCGACCGCTCTCGACTCCACGACGCCAATGGTGTCCCGGGCCGCCGCTGTATCGGCGACGGCGGAGTCGGGCACGACCATCCGGCGAAGCGGTTCGAGGTGAACCCCTCGCGTCTGGCCGGTGACCTGCATCCCCTCCACCCCACCGTCCTGCAGTCGGATGCGGATCTCCTGCCCCATCACGTAGTGGACTGCAGGCGGATCGGTTCCAGCTCGGTACGTCGAATCGTTGGGTGGCAGGCGGTACAGGCTTCGGGCCCTGCCTCGTGCGATGATCTCTTCCACATCGGTGTCGGTGGCGGCGGAGTCCGCCGAGACGGGCTCGGAGGGCGGTAGCTCCATTGCGTCCGCGGGGTCGGCAGTGGTCGCCTCGACGACGACGGCGCCCGTCACATCGGCGGCGGCAGTGGCGGTGTCGGCGACCGCGGTGGCCGAACCCGCGGCGGTGACGTCTACGGTGGTCGAGTCGGCGTCGATCCCGACCCCGACCGAGTCGGGGGCGATGATGATGGCCGTCTCGCCGCCCATGGGAGGTAGCGGGGGCGAGCCTACGAACCGGATGATGACGGTGTCGCCTTCCAGCCAGTCCTTCCGAGCGACCTCGGGCAGTACCTCCGTGTTCAGCGAGTCTCGCGCTGACGACACACTTCGCGCCGCGCCCGATGCGACCACCCGCTGCACGCGCTCTGCCGGTGCCAGGACCGTCAGCGAGTCCGCGGTGAGCACGAATTCTTCCACCAGTGCTTCTGGACGCTCGAGGTCCACCGAGTCCGGCTCCTCCCCTCCTTGAGGCGCGAGGGTCGTGGCTACGAGACGGTCCAGCGCGCCGTCATTGAGAAGCACGACGATGCGGGCGGCTGTGAGGAGGACGTCGGTGCCCACGAGACGCGCCTCTCGGAGCGCCCGGACTTCGCTGGCTTCGCCGCCGGGGTTGGTCATGGTGATGACCCGCCCCGTGAGCTCGTACGCGGTCCCGACCACGCGGGCGTTGTCCACCAGATTCAAGCCCTCCGCGCCGTCGTCGTACTCCGCCGAGTCGGCGAATGCAACGAGGGAGTCGCGTTCGATGACCACGTCCCCGGACGCCGCGAAGTAGCCCGACCCACGGATGTAGATTCGGTCGGCGTCGACGGCGTAGGGCTCGGGGGGCGTCGCGTCGACGGGCACGGGGACGCCGAGGCTGTCCACCTGGGCGGTATCGACCGGTGGCGTCAGCACCGCCGAGGGTCGCACGCCGTCGGTACCGATGGTCACGGTCATCTCCGAGACG
>CALJKZ010000070.1 GCA_937983085.1 uncultured Gemmatimonadales bacterium | reverse complement strand
CACGACGACGGCGCGGTGGCGACCATCGCAGCGGCGCTCATGGCGACCGAAAACATGGGGCGCGGTAAGAGCCCGGCCCGCATCCTGGCGGAGATGCCTGCACCGTGACGCCAACGCTTGAAACCGCCCGCCGTATCTACGAGTCCAGTGTGGTGTCCCACACGGACGAGGCCACGCTCAAGGAGTGGCGCAACAGGCAGCTTGAGGACATGCGCGTTATCCGCGCTGCTACCCGCGGTGGCCGTGACGCCATTGTGTGCCTCAACGTGCCGGGTGGCGCCGAGAAGCCCGAGGACTACGCCGGGCGGCTCATCAACGCCTCCAATTTCCCGATGTGCCACATGACGGCGTCGGCCTACGCAGACTTCTGCTCCCGCACCCGGCCCAAGTTCACGGTCTATCTCGGCGACACCCCACCCCCAACGCTCGTTGAGCAGTTCCGCGCAAAGCGTCGCGCCGCCAATGGCGAGACGGTGGAAAGCAAGCTGCACAAGCACACCGAGGTCGTCTCGGGTGCATTCGGTGACGTGTTGGAAAAGGGCGGGTTCTGGGGCTTGCACCGCGAATGGTGCTACCGGCGCAACCGGGACGGGCGATCGCATCTCAAGCTGTACGCCAAGCAGGGCGACGGCGGGGATCTGGTCGGCTATGGCTTTGCGATCATGGACCGCGAGGACGTGTACGTCCTCATGGACCCTGACGATCCGTGCGTGCGGATTGCCGCGTGGGAGTGGCGGGCAAGAGGTGGGCACTGGCGATTCTGGAATGCCGAAACGTGGCAAGACGTGGGCGAGGATTGGAAGCCCATGAGCGACCCTGTGCCGCATGAGTTCGGATCGGTGCCATTCGTCACCCTTGGCTCTAACCAGGCGCACGGTATGGATGGGTCACTCCTCAAGGATGTGGTGACCACCCAGCGCGAGGTCAACAGTCGTGGAAGCATTGATTGGGCAGGCCAGCGAAAAATGGTGTGGCCCATTATGTGGGGCAAGGGCCGTCCTTCCCAGGACGTGGACACGGACGACGCGGAGCCGGATGGGTACGAGGGCGGCGGCGGTTCGCGTCCAGTGAGAACCGGGCCATCCATCGGTCCCATCTGGTTGGAGGACGGCCCCCACGACACGGAAGCAAGCCTCAACATGCTCAGCCCCGGCTTGCCAATCAGCGAGATGCGCGACTGCCGGGAGAGCGTCATTGAAGAGGGGTTCCGTGCAGTGGGACTCAAAGCAATCTTCTCTGGCGGCATCGACGCCCCAGCCGAACAACCGACTACCATAGCTCTTCGGATGACGGACACGCTAGGCGTCTACAGCGGGTTGGTTCTGGAGTTGTACACCGCGTGGGAGTCGCTCGTGCCGCTCGTGCTCACGTCGGTCAGCGGGACCAACACCCCGCAATACGGAGCCGTGCCCGAGATCGACGTGACAGAGGCGCGGTACAAGTTGGAGTACCCGGACAACCCGTTCCCGCACAACAACGCGCAAGAGCGCGAGCAGGACCGGCGCGACGTGGACGCCGGGCTTATGACCATCGAGGACTACCTACTCAAACACCGAGACATCGAGACTCCCGAGGAGCTTGAGGCGATGGTGTTGGCGCTGAAGGAGCAGGACAGGCAGCGAAACTCTGTGCCGTCACTGTTCAGCTCCGGCTTCGGCGCTCCACCGAACGGAGGCGGGCTGTAGATGATCGCCTCACGCGGTGATGTTGATGCTGCCATCCGAGTACACCAGGAGCTACAAGCCCTGTTGCTACAGCTGGAAACAGCCTCGATCAACGGTCTAGGCACGCTCCTCGACGAACTCACGCAGGAAATCATCCGCCTCGTTGGCACCTACACCAACGCGGACGGCCCGGCGCTCATGCCGAATGCGCGTGTGGATCAGATCATGCAGCGCATCATCCGCGAGTTGCAGCACATGAACGGCGCGGTGGCTATGGAGCATCGCAGGCTGTTCGACAACGCCACAAAGGCCGTGCGGACCAAGGGCGTCGAAGCGTACGCCACGTTCGGACGCACCACGCTCGACCGCGTGCAGGCCGCGTGGGACGCCTTCAACCAGTCCGGTGCCGCCGACAACCTCTACCGGATCAGCCGGGACAAGTGGCTTGCGGAGTTCGGCCAGACCGGCAACCAGCTCCTCAGCAACATCCGCCAGCACATGGTGCGCGGACAGCTTGCCGGCGAGGGCCAGCGCGACATCGCCCGGCGCATCGCCCGCGACCCGCTGTTCCGTCACAAGAACATGCCCGGCCTGGGGCCCGACGGGAAGCTCCCCAGGGAGACGGAGCGCATGTTCACGATGGGCGGGCGACTCGGCAAGAACGCGGCTCTCGAAGGCCGCGCCAACCGCATTGTGCGCGACGCGATCGCGCAGGCGGCCAACGACTCGCACGAGCACTGGACGCGGGAGGCGTTCGGTGAGGACGTGCGGTACGTCAACGTCAACCCCTTGGACTCACGCACTACCCCGGAATGCCTCGATGCGTCCCGGCGCCGGGGGATGACACGAAGCGAATGGGACGCTAGCGGACTTGGGTTTGCCCCGCGGCACTACCTGTGCCGTTCGGTGATGTTCGCGCTACCTGAG
>CALJKZ010000069.1 GCA_937983085.1 uncultured Gemmatimonadales bacterium | reverse complement strand
GCCCCAGAGGATGGCCGGAGGGACGTCGAGGCCGAGCACGGCGTCGGTCTCCAGCACTTTGGCGCCCCGAGCGCCCAGGGCCGAGATGAGCCGGCCCGTGAGGCCCCGGGTATTGAGGCCCGGGACGAGGTGGATGGAGTCGGCGCCCAGAGTCGGCGGCAGCGTGCCGCCGGCTTCGTCCAGGGCGGCCAGCGCCAGGCGCAGCACCGTGGCCGGGTCCGCGCGGCGGCGCTCCCCCAGGAGTCGTTCGTAGCGCTGGAGGACGCGGAGGAGGAAGAGCTTCTTCTGCCACTGGCCGAAGCGTGCCTCGTCCAGATCCTTCGGACCGGTGCCCGCGGGGCGCAGGGCGTTCCCCGCGCCGGCGACCTGCTCCCGGCAGCCCACGCCCGCGGAGCGCTCGCCCGGGCCCGCCTGCCGGGCGGCCAGCGCCGAATCCAGCGCTTCGTCCAGGAGGGCCTGGTGGTCGAAGGCGTCGAGGACCGTCGCCTGATTGCGTTCCAGTCCGGCCTCGGCCAGGCGATGCGCCAGCCGGCTCGGAGTGGTGACCTCAAACCCGATCCAGCCCCCGTGGGCCAGCGTGAGCCGGCGCAGGAGCTCCCGGCCCGCCGCCATGTTGGGAGCCAGGATCAGCTTCCGCCCCACCCGGTCGCGTGCAGAGACGCGGGCCAGGCTATCGACCAGACGGGGTGAGGGCGGAAGCTGGGGTTCGGTCATCCTGATGGAGTTAGTTCAACTGCCAGCCGAAGACGAGACCGTAGTTGTGAATCGTCTCCGGATCGGTGAAGGCCGGCGCATACTCCGCGCCCACGAAGAGGCTGTGCCCACCGTTGGTCCAGAAGACGTAGCTGGCGCCCAGCATAAGGCCCAGCCCGCCCTCGTTCGTGCCTTCGATGTCCCAGAAGCCGATGCCCACGCCGCCTTCGAGGGCGACACGCTCGGTAGCCCAGTACTGGACCGCCGGACCGCCGAACCCCGACGTCTGCGTGACGTCGCCCTGAGGCGTGGAGTACGCGGCGTTTGTACCCGAGGCACGAAACCAAATGGCCACGCGCTCGCTGACGAAGCCGCCGATGCCCAAGTTGAGGCCGGCGAGACCGACCTGGGACTCGGGCAGCGCACCGTCGTCCTGGAGGCCCGCGCCGAT
Organism: uncultured Gemmatimonadales bacterium; assembly: GCA_937983085.1. GTDB lineage: Bacteria > Gemmatimonadota > Gemmatimonadetes > Longimicrobiales > Gaopeijiaceae > UBA2589. The sequence goes on along the minus strand of CALJKZ010000069.1, from coordinate 1,102 downwards.
GTTGAGCATGAGGGTGAAGCCACTGTGCTCAGGCTGCTGCTGAGCGGAGGCGGCGGAGGGGACGACCAGCAGCGCGGAAAGCAGGAGCCCTCCGAGGATGGAAACCGGTGCGACGGATCGCACCCAATGACGAACCATTGCAACTCCCTGACGTGTGAAGTGCCCCCTGAGGGGGTGCGCAAATATCGCGGCACCGGGCGTGCGGCACCATCGGTCCCGCGGGGGCGGGGGCGGCCTGTCGGTGGCGCCTGAAAGGAAGCCCGCCCAAGGCCGTACCGACCCGTGCCAAACCACGTCGCCAGCCAAGGAGTACCGCCGTGAAGCTGCTCTCCGCCGTCCCGCAGATCCCCGTGCTGGGCCGCGACTCGACCCCCACGTTGGCCCTCACCTTGGCCCTCGCTGGGGCCCTCGCCTTCGCCGCGCCCGCCACCGCCCAGGAGGATCCCATGCCCGACCGTCCCGACTGGATCCACACCACCATCGACGAGGTCCGTGCCGACCGCGAGGCCCACGGCCGTCCGTGGCAGGAGTTCATGCGGGTGCCCGACCTCTTCGCCGGTCTGTACGAGATCCCGGCGGGGGGCGAGGACCGGCAGTCACCGCACGATGCGGACGAGGTGTACTACGTCCTGTCGGGGCGGGCGACGGCGGTGGTAGAGGGGGAGCGGATTCCGGTGGCGGCGGGGTCGGTGCTGTATGTGGCGAAGGAGAAGGAGCACCGGTTTGTGGACATTGAAGAAGATCTTTCGGTGTTGGTGTTTTTTGCTGTGGGGGGGTGAGGGGGCGTGAGCCTCCCGCTTATCAGGCCGATAGCAGCTTAGCCGAATTCCGGCAAGAAACCGTGTAGACCCTAGGCGGAGTGCACGATCTGCCGTTCTTGCCGAATCAGAGTGTCGGAAGCTGCCGGGTCGAATGGGCCCAAGCACGGGCCCAACGGACACAAGAACGGACCCAGATCCGCACGGTGCCCCGCGCCCGATCCGGGCAGGGTCGTTCACACAAATGACTAGTGATTGGAGCCCTTTCCGTGGATGCCGTCGCACCGCGAGAGCCCTGACACGTAGGGGATCCGGCACTCCCTCCAGCTACCAACCCGAACAGG
>CALJKZ010000068.1 GCA_937983085.1 uncultured Gemmatimonadales bacterium | reverse complement strand
CCTAGCGCTTTGAGGGCCAAAGGTTCCATGTCTCCCTTCCACGCGGCCAGGACGCGGTCGATCGCAGCGACCTTGTGTCCCGCCGTGCCTGCCCAGTGAAGAGCGATGCGAAGGGCCGTGGCAGCCCGGGTGAAGTTGAGGTCAGCGCGCTCGTAGGTCCTCCGCCCAGTGTAAAAGGTCAGGCGCCTCTCGGCACCGGGGCCGAGGTTCGTTTCGTACTTCTCGGGGTCCCGATACCCAAAACATGCCCCCGGCCTCGTTCACGATGTTCTCGCGGTCGAGGTCAACCCAAGCACGAAGCGCGCGTGCGAGCTGTGTCGTCGTCGCCTCATCCTTGAGATCGTCAACCGAGGCACGCACGATGGGGCGGCCGAGTGGAATCCGCTGGAGGGAGCGGTCCTCCGCCGTAGCAGGTATCCCGCAGTTGTCACTGGGACCGCCCGGAACGAGTTCCACGCGCTGCGCACCGCTTCGGAGAAAGCCGTTTAGCCGGTTCCAGGTTGAGTAGAGTTCCACCACTCCCGCCTTTGGACTCGCGCCACATAGAAGGAAGGGGTTCGCCTGCTGCCTGATCCACTCCAGCTCGTGCTCCTTCTCGTAGCAAAGGGGCTTGTTGTCGCTCTTCGGCCCCAAGAAGACCGCCGCCGCGAAGCCGAAGAGCACCGGCACGGTGGCGCTCGTGGTCCGGGTCCCGCCCGAGGCCATCGCCTACATCGACGGGAACCGCGCCGGGCGGCCGCGGACGGTGTTCCTGCGCGAGGTGCAGGCGAAGGGGGACGCGAAGCTAGGGAGGGTGCTGGGCGGCACGTAGACCTGATGACCTGATTCCCCGCCCGACATGAAGGGGGGCCACTGCTGGCCCCCCATTCTCGTCGTCTCGGTGTCAGATCCCCATGCGGTCGAGCTCCTCCTCCGCCTGGCGGATCGCACGCTCGCGCTCCGCTGCCGAACGAGGACGACCACGGCGGCGCTGGATCGGTGCAGGCGCCCGCTGCTCGCTATCGAGCGCCTCACAGTCGGCTTGCGCGAGGGCCTCGAAGTAGGCCGACATCCACTCGCGCGTCGTGAAGATCCTGCAGCCCGCACGACCATGTCGCATCCGGATGCGCACGCCATTGCGAGCGACGATGCCGCGGCGGCACCAGCGCCAGACCGCAGAGGGGTGTGGTTTGCCTGGGATCAGGCGGGCTGCCTGTGCCACGGTCAGGTAGTCGGTAGGAGAGATGTGGTTTTTCATGCGCGGCATGTAACCGCACCGTGCCAGCAGTTGGGACGCGCCTACCGTTCCTTGAACGCCCTCGCGATGTCCGCCTCCAGTTGCTGGGCCGCGGACCGACCCCAGAGCCACCGGTCCTTGTCGCGCAGGGCCATGTGAGACGGTGCAGCTTCGCAGACCGCGCGGAGGTACTCCTGGTACTCGTCCCAGAGTTGTTCGAAGCGCGATCGATCCCCCAGCGATTTGAAACCGCCGAGCTGCCCGCAGACGCGCACGTCGTAGATGCTGAACTCCTCGGGCCACAGTGCCGACAGGATCGCGCTCGCCATCGGGAGGCGCAGATCCCAGTCCTCGATGAGGATGCGCAGACGTTCGCGGACGGCGGTGGCGTCGTGGAGCGCCCGCGTCATGAGCCGGGCGGCACGTTCGAGGTCGTTGCCGCGCTTCAGTAACCGCCGCGCGAAGTGCGCCTTGGCCCTGTTGGCCTTCCAGATCACGATGGAGAAGAGGTCGAAAGCGCCGAGCGAGCCCTCCTCCTGGAAGCGTGGCCCAACGACCTTGAACAGATAGCCTTCGAGATCGTAGTAGGCGAGGTAGTCCTGCATCCCACCGGTCACTTCCTCTTCTTCACCGTCTTCCGCCGCCGTCCCGGTGACTCTCCGGCGCCAGCGTACTCGTAGACACCCCGCCCCGTCCGCCGGATCGGCCGCGCCCCGTTGGCGAGCTTCGACATCTCCATGCTGGCGTGGCCTCGCTTGATGCCGAACTCGCGGACCACGTCGGGGACGCCGAAGGACCCGCCGCGGGCCTGAGCCCAGTCCAGGATCCGTGCGGGGAGGCTACCCTCGCGGGGCGCGGCCTGGCCGGTCCCTGCCCCAGCGTTACTGTGTCTGTAGACGCCTCGCCCTACCCTCCGGATCGGATGCGCGCCGCCGGCCAGCTTGCTCATCAACATACTTGCGTGGGCGCGCGTGAGCTTGAAGTGCTTCCCTACGTCGGCCGTCTGGAATGACCTGCCGAGGCCGGAGGCCCAGTCGATGAGGCGGGCGGCGAGGGTGCCAGGTCGGGGCTGTGCGTCACCGCCGCCGCCATGCTGCTCGCCGCGTCGCGCCGGGGTCGCCATCCTGATGTGGATCGCCTTGCCGCCCCGGAGAGCCTCCAGGACCTCGTCGCTGAGCTTGATCGTTAGGGTTGCCGTCATTGTGCAAGAGGATACGCAGCCCCGCACTAGCTGCGCAACCGTGTGCTCCCCCGCGCCCTCAAGGTCACGATCAGGGCTCTCAACCCGCTGTCGCGTGGCTGCTACGGCAGTGGGTTCCGAGCAGCAAGAGGGCGTGGAAGATCCGATCGGCAGTGCGGGCATTGCACGAGTCCGAATCCAGAAGGCCGTGGCACAGGAGGTTCCGAAGATTCCACCCCCCCGGTTCGGTTAGTAGCACCCTAAGGTAGCGAGTGTGAGCTTCACCGAGTCTCCGGGTGAGCCGCTCATCGGCAAGGAGCGTCCCTAGCGGGCGGTACAGGCGCGCCTGGGGGTCGCTCTTCTTGGGCGTGGACACCGATGCTTCGCACTCAGTTGCTAGCGCGCGAATGGCCCGTTCGACTTGGGGAACAAGCAGGTGGAGCGCCGCGATGTGGTCTTCTCGGAAGTAGGCGCTGATTCCGCTCGCGAGGATCAAGTACGCCTTCTCGTCGAACAGCGACGACTGGGCGAGGAAGGCAAGCACCGCTTCCGCGGATACCCCTCGCCTATCCTTCAGAGCGGAGAGAACTCGACTCAAGAATAGTGCCTGGTGGTGCAGCTCCTCGGCAATCTCGTGGGCAACCCGTCCATCCAGGTCGCTCTCTGTCGAGCCGAGAGTGTCTACAGGGGTACCGTCGTCATCGACGATCACATGATCCATCAGCCCTAGCAGTGCCGACGCAGAGTGTGCTGCTCGAATACGGTTTCGCATCTCGTCCAGGTCAGGAACGAACTCGTCGGCAATGCGCGGCAGAACTGCCGCCACGTCGCCCTCAACCGTCCGATCCACGAGCGCCGCGAGTGTGGCTGTGCAAACCGAGGTGCGAAGCGTAAACGTGTGCATCTCGCCAACCGCCCTTCTCCCGGTGTCGCGCAGGTGACGCTCAAGTTCACGCGCCTCATCCGTCATCCCGAACTCGTAGAGGGTCCTATAGACACCTTGGAGCAGGGATGACGCCACGATGCCCGTGGCACGGGTCGCCGCGATAACGTGAATGTCGCGGTACGACCTGAGAACGCGCCGCAGATCATTGAAGCGTCCCTTGCGCCGGAAGTAGCGAGCAAGGCGCATCGCCACTACGGTCACCGCGTGACAGTCGGGCACCACCAAGTCGTCCGGACTCTCCAGGCTACGAAGGCGCGCTTCTTCGTCTTCGAGTATCTGTCTCTCTTCCTCTGCGGAGAGTGTGACGCGGCTGTGCCCCAGCAGGAGAATGTCGAACGCCGCACCGGGGTACTTCGCTGGGTCCAGTGGCGAATCGGTCATGCTGAATCCAATGATCGCCCGCTTTAGGTTTTGCACTCGCGGGGCGTCCCTGATGCTCAGCGCCAATCCCAAGGCTCGTCCGAGCTTGAGCTTCACCGCTCCCTTCAGCTTGTGGCGCTTTTCGAGGGCGACCCGGGCGTAGGCATCAATGGCGGTCCTTGCGAGCGTGACACCCGGGAGGGGAGCGGAAGCCGCCTTGGAGAGATCCCACACGAGATCTGCGTATCTCGCGATGAGAACGGGGTTTCTCGCTTCTCCGGCGCGGCGGGTCCAATGCGCCAGTACTTCGGGAGTGATCGCCTCTATCTCGTGTGGCGCGAAGTAGTCGCCTCGCGACGGCTCCCGCTCAGTTGTGGGGACCTCGCGGCAGAGAATGGCGAGAAACTCGGCGCGGTCTTCGAATGACAGGGCAGCGAAGCCACCGCTCGACCGAACTGCCACCTCCAATCGGGCCATCATGTTCAGCTCTGAGATGGGCTCGAGACTCGAGTCCGCACTGTCCACCACGTCGCGGACTGATTGGGCGTCAGGGGTCTGCATGGCAATGGAGGAAAGAGGATAGAACCGCGGGGACAGTACCAAGTTCGCCATACAGCGAGCCGGGCGCCTCCCAAGCTCCGCGACGACGGCCGGCCCGCCTCTGGCTCGTCATCGGGATCGCCCCCCGCCCCCCCACCCCCCCCCCCCCCGTCCCGTGGCCCCATACCCCCGGGTACAGCCCCCGCCACCGGGCCCCCCTGTCCGCCGCGGAACCCCACC
>CALJKZ010000067.1 GCA_937983085.1 uncultured Gemmatimonadales bacterium | reverse complement strand
TCTCTCGTAGAAAGAACAATGGCCGTCACACCGTCGTTCCGCTCCACGCGAGCATCCAAGAAGCCTGCATGCGCATCGGCTTCGATAATCTGGCCCCGATTATCTGGCACAAGATTGCCAATGCCAGCTACGAGGTTGAGAACGGCTCATCGTTCCTTGGCAAGCCGTACGAGCCGAACGCCGTCATCAAGAACGACATTGAGTTCATTCTCATGCAGCGGAAGCCCGGAGGATATCGCCCGCCGTCAATCCCCGCGCGTCTTCTCAGCGTCATCGGCGCCAAACATCACCAGGAGTGGTTTCAGCAGATCTGGTCTGGCCTGACAGGCGCCTCCACTAGACATCACCCGGCGCCTTATCCTCTCGACCTTGCCGAGAGGCTTGTGCGGATGTTCAGCTTCGTCGGCGACACGGTGCTCGATCCGTTCATGGGAACCGGCACAACAACCGTCGCGGCTGCTCGCTGGGGGCGCAATAGCGTCGGCATCGAGCTTGACGACCACTACCTCGACCTCGGCCGAAAGAGGATTCAGGGCGAGACGAACTCACTTCTCTCCCGCGCTGTGGTGAATGTCGCGCCGCAGGTTGGCTGAGGTCTCGCGTGCCCCAAGACGAACCCGAGTACAGCACACATCGCCGCCAGCTTGAGTCGATTCTCGCCGACATTCCGCGCCTCCAGCAGCTTGCTGACGCGATCAGGGAGGCGTTCGAGGGGCGAATCGTGATGCGGGAAGTGGGGCACGTCCAGTTCGGCGACATGACTGCCGAAGAGCTGGCGGATGCCTTCTTTCGTTATCCGATACTCGTCAAGGCCACCGCTGCATCTGTGAACGTTGCTCAGCGCGCCATCAGGCGCGACCTCGGCATGCAGCTAGACACCTATGCGTCCTCTTACACGCGCGAGCAGGCACTCATCCTGGCGACGTATCTGAAGCCGCTGCTACCACACGAGCTCGCGGTCTCTGCCCTTCTCGAGCTCGATAGATTCTTCTGGGTAGACAAGGAGCTTCGCGCCATGAAGGGCCGCTGGGAGCAGAGGTGCACCCAGGCCGTCAATGCTCTGGCGACCGTCAAGTTCAAGAAGCGACGCTTTTCGTGCGACGACGAGACGTTCGAGATCGATGCTGCGACTCCCACAAGAGGGCCAATTGCAGTTGGCATCGACGTCAAGCGGATTGAGTCGCCGCGGGACATTCACAAGCGCGCCGACGAGGTCCTGAACAAAGCTCGCAAGTTCAAGCGCACCTACCCTGACAGCCAGTTCTTCGCGCTCGTCTACTACCCTTTTCCTACGCAGCAGGCGAATGTTCAAAGTCGCCTCGCAAGCCCGCACGTTGACGGTGTGTTTTTCGCGGGTGAGACGGCGAGCTCAATCGAGCATAGTGCAGCACTCATGTTGGGCAAGGCCAACATGCTCCCCGGTGGCGCCGACGAGGTGGACTCACCGACAGAGTAGGTGCACAACTTCCGTCGCATCGGCGATCCACTCTAGCAGCAGAGGATTCAGGGCTCCCGAAGGCACCAAGGCGAGAAGCTCCACCGGATGATCTGCGGGGGCGAGGCCGTAGTGCAGGCTGAGGCGAGAGGCAGCTCTAGACGTACTGTGATTCCTGTGTGCAAAGAAATTCCTGGCCACAGGGGCATCCAAGAAGACCCGAGTCGGCAACGAGAACGCCGCGAGAATGTCTGGCATGTTCGACACGCCGATGTCCCCGCACGCCCTGATCAGGACGTTCGGGTCATGCCAGGCAGGTTCCCTGCGGCGGGGCCACCTGCCACTTGGCGGGCGTGGCAGCCAGGGCTTTTGATTCGTGACCGCATGATCAACCGCCTGATCGACCGAGGTGATCTTTAGAGACGGAAGGACCCACGCCCCCCGTTCATTACGCGTGCGAATTGCGCAGGACAGGTAATAGGCCCGCGCAAACTCATGCCAGCAATTCACGAGCTCGATCGTTGCGAAGCCGCGAACTGTACGGTGGGGACCAGGGCCGCTAGTGGACAGCGCGGGCGCCGCCACTCGAGCTAGGAAGTCAAGCCGCCGTATGGCACGGCTGCGGAGAACTCGCAGGCTGTGAGCCGGCCGCATGACATCAGGGCGCAGCCTTGGTGAGTGCGCGGCAGAACCACCTGAATCTCGTGGTGCGTTGATCCTTCACGTTTGTGCGCTTCTCGCTTGCCCGTCGAAACTCGTGGTGTTCATCTTCCTCTTCCAGAGCTGCGACTAGGCCACTGAGGTTAGTCTAAGTAGCTTCAACGTCGAGAGGCGGTGCAGGCGCATCGATGGTCCACGCGCCTGCGAGAGTCTCGACAGGCGCCTTCACATGCGTGATAGCTAGCAGTAGGCTGTAGGCATGGTAGGGCTTCATGAGAGCACTGCGATGTATTGCGCGGAGTTCAAGTAGTCGAGAGAAGGCGTCACGTACGCGCTTGTCTAGCTCTCGCTCTGCCGGAAAGTCCGTGTCATTGTCGGCGTACAGGCGCCGCAGGTGGTTCTTGTTCGTTGTCGTGATTCCGTGCAGCAACGCGTGCGCGATTTCGCTGATGAGCTTGGTGTCCTGCATCCGCACGAGCTGCGCCTCAGTGAATAGGCCCATGTCACGGAGCGCTTGGTCAAGGTCCTTGGTGACCCTATACACCCACCACTTGAACTTCCCCTGAAACTCAGCGTGGCGTTGCTCCTCAGGTGTGAGGGGCATCTGGTACGAGTTCTGTCTTCGGAATACTTCCCGGATGTCAGCCGGCGTGGCGCCGATGTACAAGTCAATGGGTAGTCCGTACGACAGGATCTTGTGCTTGCCTTCATCGTCGAGTTCATCGAAGCCTTGGCCGGCGTACTCTAGCTCGGACTTCTTGGAGAGGCGGTACTTGCCCTCGCAGAAGCGCTTGATCGCGTAGCTTCTCTGCTGACCATCAACGATCTCCTTGATGGTGCGCTTGGTCCTGACGTCGGTAATCTGATACATGCCGAGCTTTGGCATCGGGTATCCCAAGAGAATCGTCTCGATCAGAAATGCCTGCGCGGGGACAGGCCACACACGTGCAGACCTCTGATACTCGCGGTTGACCACGATGTCACCGCGCGCCAGCCCGGCCAAGAAGTCTGCGACTGTTAGGGAGAGCTGTTGGACATGCATGGAAGGTCTCAGTTTCTCGGTGTCCGGCAGTATCCCGCAGGGTGGAGTCGGATCGCAAGGGGCATGGGTCGGCGACTCGACCAGCGGGATGAACTACCCACCGCCAGTCTCCACGCCGGGTCGCGGCGCGGGTGCTAGAACGCTGCCCACGACATGGGCCACTCGCCTCCGGTCGTCCGGCGACCAGTGGGCGTAGCGCATCGTCGTCTGCAGGGACGAGTGCCCGAGGATGCGGGAGACGGTGTGAAGAGGCGCGCCGTTCTGGATCGCAAGGGAGGCGTAGGTGTGTCGCAGATCGTGGAAGCGTAGGCGTGTCGCCTTCCACGGCGGCAGCGACTCGCACCGGTCGACCGCTCGTGCAAACTCTCGTCGTACTGCCGCCCAGGTCCACGCGGCGCCGTCGGGCAGCTGGAACACCGGGTCGTCGCCGTCGATCCGCCTTGCCGCTTGTGAGGCCCTCAGCGCCCTCAGGAGGGCCACGAGCTCCTCGGGGAGCGGAACGGGCCGTCCCTCGCCGGTCTTGCTGTTCTCGGGCCGTATGGTGGCCTCCGCGCGCCGCCAGTGAACGTCACGCCACCGCAGCTGCAGGATCTCCCCGCGCCGGCAGCCCGTGGACACGGCGAACGCGAGGAGCGGGCGAAACGCCTCGGAGGCTGCGTCGAGGAGCGCGCGCACTTCCCCCGCCTCGAGGTACACCTCGCGACCGCGGCCCTTCTCGCTGAACCGGTCCACGCCCTTCACGGGGTTGGTCGCGGCGTAGCCCTGGGCGATCGCCCAGCGGTAGATCGCCGACAGGCCGGCCAAGTAGCGGTTGATCGTCGCGCCGCTGCACGCCTTGCCCCGAGGTCCCTTCTCCGCGAGCTGGGCAGCGAACCGCGAGATGTCCCGCGTGCGGATCTCCCGGAGGGGGCGTTGGGCCCAAGGCTGCTTCGCGATGATCCGCAGCCGGGGCTCCTGGCCCGCCAGCGCCGTCGGCTTCTGCCGGAGCCGGGCGTACTCGATGTACTGCGGCACGGCCTCGCGCAGGGTCAGGTTCGGCCCCACGGGGTCCCCGAAGACCTCGGCGAGCACCTCGTCGACGGGGCGGCGCTGTCCGAGCCCGGCGTGGACGCGCGCCAGGAGGGCCGCAGCGCCCGTCTTGGTCGGCCCAGCAGCGCGTTCGTACTCGCGGCCCTTGTGGCGGAACCGGACGTACCAGCCGCGCCTGGGGGGCTTCTGGAGCACTCTGCCGAAGGCGCGCCTCATCGCGCACCTCGCGCGCTGCGCAGAGAGACTCCATCTCCAGCAGTGTCTACATACCTTGAGCTGATAGCACGACCTACGCCCGCGTGCGCGCGTGAGATCGG
>CALJKZ010000066.1 GCA_937983085.1 uncultured Gemmatimonadales bacterium | reverse complement strand
GCCCGCTGAGCGGACCGGCCCCCCTTAGTTACCGCAGGTCCTGGTGTCAGACCGGGACGACGTTCTCCGCGGCCGGGCCCTTCGGCCCTGCGACGACGTCGAACTCTACGGACTGGCCCTCATCCAGAGACCGGAATCCCTGCGACTGGATGGCCGAATGATGGACGAAGCAGTCCTTGCTGCCGTCCTCCGGCGTGATGAAGCCAAAGCCCTTCTGATCGTTGAACCACTTCACGGTTCCCTTGGTACGCATCGAGCGCTCCTCGGATTGTGCAGTCGGAGACACTATGACGCGTACTGGCCGACATGCTGCTGCGCGATGTACTTCGCGCGGATTGTGGCCCTCTTGGCCACCAACCAAAAAGAGCGCGAATCTCCGAGAACGAGATCCCCGCCCTGACAATTCCATATGGTGTAGCTTCTTTCCACGACACAACGGTCGCGGCAACCGCCATGACTGTAAAGGGGCGTTCGGCTTCGTGGCGGGCAGACGCTCAGCTTTCGCCTACGAAGCCACCGTCAGGACGGACGGGACCGGTAACGATCCGGCCGCACTCGACCAGCCCTCCCTTCCTCAGGGCGCCGCGCGAGCCCTTGTTCACGGGATCACAACGGGCCGCGGGAATCAGACCCTGGGCGCGGGCCTCCCGCCGGAGCTCCTGTACGATGTAGCCCCCATCCCCGCGTAGCCTCTCCTCTACAATCACCTCCATGTAGATGTCGCAGTAGGGTGGGTTGTAGTGCATCATGAATCCGCCGGCGGCCACCACGAGACCGTTGGCCTCGCGCTCGAGAACCCACTGGCCCTCAGGGCCTTCGTCATCCTCGCGCCTCGAGCGAAAATGGACTCCGGGAGCAGGAGCGAGTTCGCCGTCGAACGGGGTGGGTCCCTCCTCGAACAGGAGCTTCTCGACCTGCAGATCGCGAGCGAAGCGGAGCAGCAAGCCATGGATGAGAGGAAGATTGGTCTGCGCTTCCATGGCGACGGCGCCCGACGTCTTCAGCAACGCACGGCAAAACACGTCGCCGTGGGGCCTGGCCGCGGGCACGAGATAGAACTCCATGACGCGACCCGGGAAGTGCTCGGTCCATACGCCGGCGTAGCCCACGCGCTCGCCCTCCAGGTCGAGTAGGAAGGGCTGGGCCAACCCTCTCGGAAGGATGGAGTCGCGAACGATCTGACATCCGGCCTCGGCCCGATGAGAGCGGCGCAGGTCCTCGATATCGGCAAACGTCACTCGATGAGCCGCGGCTACCATCAGACGAGCGGAGTCGCGCCCATCCCGCTTAGTCGCCGGGAGGCGGAAGCGCCGTCCAGGAGGACACCATGTCACCGATCTCCTCCATCTGGCGCGCCCGGGTCTGCGCCCAGCGGGGCAGCTGCACCAGGCTCGCACCGGCCACGCCACCCCCGGCGATGGCCATCAACGCCATCCCCATGACGTCGACCTCCCGACCGATGAAGAGGTTTACGGCAACGAGCACGACGGCCATGAAGACGAGGACCATCCCCATGCCCACCATCGGCTGGAGGCTGCCCTTGTGGGTGTGCATTCGGAGCTGAAACCCCGAGTCGACGGGCTCGACGCTGATCCGCAGATTGCCATTGGACCACTGCCGGAGACGACCCATGACCTCGATCCGACCGGGGGCCTTGAAGGTGTCACGGAGCCGGGCCACCAATCGCTCCCATTCCTCGTCAACGAGCGGCCGCGCGAGAGGAACGGTGTGATCGACGCCGACGGGCAGCCCGGCCACCCGGATCTTCTCCGAGGCGGCCGGTGCCAGGTCCACGGACGCGGCAGCTCGCGCGACCTGGTCCTTGGAGAAGCCGACCTCTTCGCCGATATCCTGGAGTTCCCGAAGGGTCAGCCCTCCACCCCCGGACGCCGACTGGCGGGCCGGGCCGTCCCCGGTCTCGGCTACCCGCCGGAAGATCTCCTCGACCTCCTGGTCATCGTAGCGGCGTTCGTCACTCATCGGTGAGGGGCTCAGCCGTCTCTGCGCCGGGCGGTGAACGAGCCCTGCATCATCCCGTCGGCGATGTCGATGGAGCCCCGGATGACTCCATCGTCGCCCAAGGTGCCTCGGTACTCGACGGGAATGGCCTGCCCTTGCAGGTCGGCGGAGAAGGTGACGACGACGGTGGAGCCCTCCACCGTGCCGCGGATCCGGTTCTCCCCGAGGGCCTCCGACGAATACCGGCCAGAGAGCGATGTGCCGTCCTGCTCCAGGACCCAACTCGGGGTCGTGACACCCTGATCCGTTTCGACCTCCAGGATCCATGCCCCGGCCACGTCGGCCACCTGAGCGGCGGCGCTCGTGGGGATCGCCGACGCAGCGACGAGAAGGAGGGCCGGGTACAGCCCGCTTCGGGTTACTCTCGATGGCTTCACTCCACCCTCCTGGTGAGCGGACGGACCTGCCTTCGTCGGCTGCGACAAGGCTGGGAACGGGATTCTGGGGCGGCGGGAGTCCGCAGGACAAGGCCTGCTACCGAACCTCCACGAACGATAGAACAACCGGTGTGGCGCCTACGTTCCGGATGTGCCCGGCGGAGCCGCGTGGCAGGACCAGGAACGCTCCGGCATCGGTCAGTCGGGTCGCCGCCTCCTCCGGAGCACCCAGCGTGACCTCCACCCGCCCGTCCGACCCCATCACCATCACCACCGGCCTCTCTACCCTGGGCCACCGGACCGCGTCACCCGACCCCACTTCGGCGCGCAGATACGTGAAGTACCGGGTCGCCGCATCGACCTCATCGAAAGGCCCGAAGGCGCCCGAGCGTGCCTCTCCCGGACCGTCGCCGCGATGGACCACCCCGATGAGTCGGAAGTTTCCCGGTCCGACGGCCGTTACCCGGTGGTCGACCGGTGCCTCGGCATACCGTTCGTTGCGGCTCACGCGTCCAGGCGGCCGGACCGGTGGTGCAGCATCGGGCGAGACTCGGCCCCACGCGCCCCCGAGGACCTGCTGATTCACCACCGTGGCATCGATCTCCACGTAGGCGATGGGTCGATCGTGGCGATGGAAGAGGGTCGTGTCCCCCGGTTCAAAGCCGATGTCGAGGACCTGCAGGTGGGCGTCCTCGTACATCAGCCGATGCCTCGGCTCCTCGTGGACGGGCACTACGCTCTGGGCCGCACCCTCTCCGGAAAACGGCGCCGCCGACAGGAAGCCGACGACGCCGATGACCATATGAGACGACGTGGGACGCATGGGGGGCTCGGCGGCGAGAAGCGTTCAGGGCTCACCGCGTAGTGTACGTCCCGACCGGCCGCCCCGCTCGGGCGACCGTCGTTCAGGCGGCTGCGCCTTCCTCCGCTTCCGCGACGTCCTTGGTCGGGGCGTCGTCCCCACGCAGCCCCGGCGCGGTCGCCTTGCTGGAAGAATCGTCATGCTCCGACTTCGCGCGGATCGACTTGGGCTTGTTCTCCTCGGTCGTGGCGCGATCGCCCATGACGATGGTGCCGTTGACCTGCCCGCCTTCCTTGAGGGCCAGGTTGGTGGCCCGCACGTCACCCTCGACGACGGCCGTCTCTTCGAGGAACAGTCGCTTCCGCGCGAGGATACCTTTTTCCACCCGGCCGCGGACCTTCGCCTCGTCGGCCTCGACGCCTCCGAGGATCGCGCCATTGGGGCCGACTTCCACCTTCGGAGCGTGGACTCGGCCGTCCACCTCCCCGGCGATGACGAAGGGCTCGCCGTCCGGTCCCTGGGTGGCAGTGAGGTCTCCTTTCACCGATCCGGACCGGGCGAGCTCCAGTCCGGCGGCCCGGACATCGCCGACGATCGTACCCTCGATGCGGATCCGGCCCTCGACGATGCAATCGCCCGTGATGACCATTTCCCGCGCGATGACCGACGTTCCCGGTGAGGCCGAGGCCGCCGAGCGTGCCGACGTCCCCCGAGCCTCCTCCTGGTCCTTCGTCTTCTTTCCGAGCACGTGTTCCCCCCTGGATAGTGCGTGCCGTAGTCCCCGATCACGCTTTCTACAGCATGAATCGTACCGGCGGCGCAGTCGGGAAGGTCGGAAACAGAGCCGTTCCGTCCCGTGTTTTGGGTTCAGTCCGATTCTGCTGTCCTCCAGGACGTCGGTCGCGTACTATCGAAATACTCCACCGCTCAACCTTTTAACACGAGGCAACTGCATGATCCCCAAATTTCGTTCGATCCTTCCGCTGGGCGGTATCGCTGTCGCCACGCTCTTCATCTACGCCTGTGGGAGCGACGATCCCGGTGGCGGCATGGATCCGGTGACCACCGGCACGATCAACGTCACCGTGAGAGTCGATGGCTCGGCCCAGGCCGGGATCCTGGTCCAACTCTTCGCGCCCGGTGCCACGACGCCCACCAGCGCCGTGGCCACCGCGGGCAACGGCATCGCCACCTTCACCACCGTGCAGCAGGGAGAGTGGGAGGTGGAGGTGGAGATCCCCCAGGGCCTCGACCTCGACACGGGCGAAACCGCCCGGAAGAGCGTCACGGTGGTGGCCAGTCAGACGGCCACGACGGCGTTTGCCCTCAGGGACGTCTTCCAGGGCGAGACCATCGAGGCCAACGGAAGCCTGGAGTTCAGCCCTTCGACGTTGACCATCACCGCCGGCACGCAGGTCCGGTGGATCAACGTCAGCACCGTCCTCCACACCGTGACCCCCGACGGCAACACGGAGTGGACCGCGGCTACGATCGCCGACAACGGGGACACGTTCATCCACACGTTCAATACCCCCGGTACCTACCAGTACTTCTGCGAACCGCACGTCGGGCAGGGGATGACCGGCACCATCACGGTGAACTGACGCCAGCGCGACAGATGAGGTATGGTTGAGGGCGGGTCGGACGGCGTTTTTCCGGCCCGCCCTCTCCATGTCCATCCCGGCTTCCGACATGCCCTCACGCACCGTCTTCACCACCATCGCCCTCACCCTTGCGCTGACCATCGCGGTCTCGGCGCAACAGACTCCACCGCCCCTGGAAACGGTGCGCAACTTCCAGAGGGTTTCGGACGACTTGGCCTCGTCGGGACAGATCGGCTATGAGCAGATCCCCCTGCTCCGCGAGGAGGGGTACGAGGTGGTGGTCAACCTGGCCATCGCCGACGAAGAGCGGAACGGACAGGAGGGGTTCCTCGTGGCGCGTGAGGGGCTGACGTACGTCCACATCCCCGTGGATTGGAACCAGCCCACCCTACGCGACGTGGAGATCTTCTTCGACGTCATGGAAGCGAATGCCGACCGGAAGGTCTACGTGCACTGCTTCGCCAACATGCGTGCGTCGGCCTTCGTCTACATGTACCGGACCCTGGTTCAGGGCATTCCCGAGAGCGAGGCCCGAGCCACCATGAACGAGGTCTGGGACCCGTGGGAGCTGGATCAGTGGCGCGATCTCATCGAGCGCGCCCAGGCGGAGTACCGCGACCGACGCTGACGCCCCGCGTCGCTCAGCTCCCCGGGATCATGATGTGAGCGCCCGACGTACCTGCGCCCATGAGCCACGCCGAGTCGAGACGCCCCGTCACCGGTAGCCCAAGGGACTCGCCCGTCGCATTGGGCACGGCGATGGTGGTGTGCGTCCCGGCGCTCTCCCGGTCCTGGCCCCGCATGGCGATCCACAAACTGCCGAACTCCGGCAGGATGCGCGCGCCGTTGGCCTCGGCCTCGGCGATGAGGGCGTTCTCCGAATCCCGGTCGGTACTCTCCGCGCGGAACTGACGGTTCTGCGCCACCCGAGGCAGGTTGGCCATGCTGGTGCACTCCCCGTCGAAGCGGACCCGTCTCGCCC
>CALJKZ010000065.1 GCA_937983085.1 uncultured Gemmatimonadales bacterium | reverse complement strand
GCCCCGGCTGGGTGGCGGGGTCGAGAGCGACCAAGATGATCTCTGGGAAGTCGGCCGTGTTGTAGTCCACGGCGAAGGAAGTCTCGCCGTGCTCGGCGTCGACGAGGTAGCTCTCGCCTTCATGCCAATTCCAGTAGTCCACGCGGAGCTTCTTCGGGATCGTGAACCCCTGAAGTTCTGGGTCCATGCGAACGAACGCAGGGGTCTCGAGCACCATGCCGGGTTCGAGGTAGGCGGGGTGGAGCTTCACCGGAGGGCGCGGGGGGAGGCTCTCCGCCCCCTGGGCATACTGGGCCAGGGCCCCAAGGACGGCCCGAGGAGGCAGCCCCAGACGGCGGCCCCACAGCTCCGCCTCGAGGGCAAGCTGATGAACGTCAGGGTTCTGGCCGAACTGCATGTAGGCGTAGTGCGCCAGGTCCGGATCCCCGAGAAACTGCTCGTGAAGGTCGGTCTCCCAGCCCCGTTCGTCCTGCCAGCGCGTCAGTTTTGGATTTCCCGCCACCATGGCGTCTCTACGATACCTCAGGCGGGGCCCCCCGGGGGGGCTCCGGCGCCCGAGTAGACCCCCAGGCGCCCGGGAGGGTATGCTCGGGCACATGCACCACCCTCTTCCGCCCGCCGCCGCTCCGCCGTACCCGGTTCGTCGTCCGTTCAATCCGATGGCGCGGATCCAAAACCCAGAAGGCGCCGCGGCCGTGGGGGCCGGTCTCGGCGTGATCGTTGGAGGCGGAGTCGGTGCGATCCTCAGTCTTGCGTTCCTGCGCAAGCCGGAGTCCTCGGTCGACTTGGTCATCGAAAACGCGACCGAGCAAGAGGCCGAGAATGTGATCACGCAGGAGAGCCAGGCTCTTCTCGACGAGCTCGCCCGGTGGCGCCGGATCGCCCATGCCATGTCCGCGGCCTTCGCCACGGCCGGGGCTGCGACCGGCGCCTATATCGGCGCCTCACCTCATCAAAAGCAACGGGCCGCCATCGGGGCTGCCATCGGCACAGGGGGGATCCGTAGCCTGAACGTCGCCCTCAACCCGGCCATCGGTGCACCCGGCTTGGTGAGTGGCGCAGCCGGGGCCTGGATCGGGGCTCAGAGCGCGAACCGCTAGCGCCGAGAGGTAGCCGTCCTCGTCTTGGACCTGGAGGCGATGTGAGCAGCAAGGTCCAATACAACAAGCTCGTGAAGGGAATGAAGAAGCGCGGCTGGCAGAAGCTGCGCACCAAGGGGAGCCACGAGGTGTGGATGTTCGGTCCCACCGGAATCCAAATGGTACTGCCGCGGAAGCGCAGGACCGAACTGGTGGGAGAGCCTTTCCTGCGGCAGATCAAGCAGGCTGAGGCGGGATGGTTGCAGTCCCGCCCCCGACAGACCCCGAGTCACGCAGTCCCTAACCCTCCGGCGGTGGGCAGCCCGATTCCGCGCCCCTGGGTTCTCGCTTCCCCCACCCCTCCGGTGTCCTACCCTACCCACGGGAACTACTACGAGGTGTACGTCCCCGGAACCGGGTCGGGGGTGCAGACCGTGCTGGTGCTTCACGAGGGCTTCCCTCCGCTGACCGAAGCCCAGATTCAAGGGGGGCTCGCCGACGAGAACTTTCACTGGGTGGCCGCGGTCTACGACCCGGGGATCGGGCGCTGGTACGAGATCATCGAAAAGGGAAGCACCGAGGATCTCCAGTTCTTCCGAAGGCGCATGGACGCGCTGTACCGGGCCGAATTTGTCGAGCGCGACATACGAAGCGCTCGCGTTTCGCGGCTTCCCGACTTTGCCCGAGAGGACCTCACGGCCTACCTGGACTGGTTTGAAAAGCAGGTCCCCAACCGCGTGGACTACCTGCGCCTGCTGTGGTCCAACGATCCCAACGGCGCCTACGATGCGATCTTGAGCGAGCCTGTTTCGTACGCCGAGGAGGTGTTCCGAGAGGTGTTCGAGGAGGACCTCCGTAAGCGTAACAAGGCCGCCAATATTCGCGCCGCGAATCCAGTGGCTGCGCTCGAGGAGCGCCTCGCTGCGCTGGAGGCCGGCGTTGCTCGCTATGCGGAAGCTGCGCGGCGTAACCCCGGAAGTGATCCCCTTCTCGAGGAGATGATCGCCAGCTGCCGCTGCGAATGCGAAGCCCTGCGGGCCGAGATCAGCGTTTTGGGCTCTTGACCACGCGCACCTTGCGTCCGGGAGACGGGTACAGTGGACTTGGTCCTGCTGGCCAGCAGGGCCCTCCTTCAGAGTGGGACGCGCGAGGGGGGTGCACGTCATGGCACCCCCCTCGTGTTACCTTCATTCCATGTGGGGCCCCGCATACCAGGCCAACCCCTGGAAGCCCTGGCAGCAAGCCGCGGTGGGCATCGGCCTGGGCGTTCTAGCGGGCGCGGCCGTGGGCACGATCATTTTGATGGCGCGCCCCGCCCGAGCGGCCGAGCCCGAGGGCTTGGACGAGGACGCGGCGGTTCGGCAGGCGATCTCGGAGCTTGGACGCAAGGCGTTCACCGTCGACCTCGCGGCGCGTGCCTACGAGCTCGCCCATCCTTCGGCGTCCTTTCCCCCCGAGGGCGCAGACCTCGAGGCCTGGAACCGGATCGTGGTCATGGTCCAGGGCGCACAGATCCCCCCGGCGACCGGGCCCGACTCGGATGGTGACGAGACGGCCGAGCGCATGGCCGATTGGCTGCGCTCCCTGAGCACCGAGCAGCGTCGCGAAGTGAGGGAGATCATCGGCGCAGACCTCTGGGACCCCATCGCGGAGGCTTCTGCGCAAGGCGATGACGCAGCCACACGGGCGGCCCTCCGCACGCTCAAAGCCGCGGTGGAGGACCAGATGGCCAAGAGCAAGCTCTTCGCGCTTTCGGTCTTCGGCAACCTGAGAATGACCCTTGGGACCGCGAAGCTCGACGCCTTCATTGATACCATGTCCGACACCGTGGTGCTGCCCGCGATGAACCCCTCGCCCACCCCGGCGACGGGAACGTTCTGGGAGCTCTGGCGACCGAGCTACCGGATCCACCGCAGCGCGTGAACCATGCCTCGTCGAGCGCGCAATCCGACCCGTAAGCGGCTGGAGTGGGTCGCCAAGAACTCGTCGAACTGGGTGCTGCTTAGGGTGATCGGCGCATGGGCCGAGGCGATGGGCCTTCATGATCTCAAGCGTCGCGCAGACCAGTTGCGTCACATGCAGTTCGAGGGGACGAAGTTCGTAAACGACGACCGCAGCACGAAGGAGATCGCCCTCGCTTCCGTGGCGGCCGCGACCGAGCAAGCGCAGCTCGGGGAGGACACGCGGTACGACCGCTACCTGCCTTGGGCTGCCGCTGCGTTGAAAGCCCAGGAAAAGGCCGCAGTGCGCCGATGGAAGGACCTGGGGCGTCAGTACGAGCGTCGCTACAGCCGCGCCGAGATGGGACCCGAAACCGCGGATGCGGTTGCGTCTCTTCGGAAGCTCAAGCGTCTCGACCAGGTACGGCTCGCCACGATGCAGGCGCTGCCGACCGACGAGTGGCGGGAGATCTGGCACGAGGCGCAGGACGGAGCTGCCCGCCTTGCCACGTTCTTTCGCATCATCACGGACTGGGCCCAGGCCGAAGGGGTCGATCTCGGGGGCTACTCGATTGACGACGCCATGTGGGAGGCCCGCGAATGGGGCAGGCGGCGGGAGGCCGAGCTTCGAGCCGGCTGCACCCCGATGCCCAAGAGTACCGTCGTGTACGAGTGGCCGGACGGGTGGACGGTCGTCGACCTTCGCTCCCAACGCGAGCTGTATTGCGAGGGCCAGGTCATGCGCCACTGCGTCGACGAGTACGAAGAGGCCGATCTGGTCGCGCAGGGAGGCTCGATCCAGCTGTTTTCGCTGCGTGACCCCGAGGGGCGCCCTCGCCTCACCATGGAGTTCGCCAGTGAGCAAAACCTCGTGCCCGAGTCGGGGTTTCGGGCGTTTGCCAACGCCTTTCCCGACGTCGTCAGCACTTCACGGATGCTCGAGTTCCGCCTGGCCTGCGGGCCGATGATCCCCCATGCATGGAGGTCGGTCTCGGCCCCCAGCGAGATCCGCAGCATGGAGGACTGGGAGGGTCGCTTCGAGCAGCGCGGCAGCGACGGAAAGGTTCTAAAGACCGTCGACGTGTTTTCCGGCCAGGCCTACAACACAGAGGACGTCGCGCATGCGCTCGAGGAAGAGCGGGCCCGGCTGTGGGATCACTTCGAGCGGGTCTACGAGGACTGGGGCGTGGAGGAGCGGTACGAGAAGGACGAGGCCGAGGGCGAGGACGACGACGACGAGGACGACTGGATCGTCGAGTCGCGCGGCAACCAAATCCGGGAGTCCGTGGACCACGACCTGCTCAAGTTCCACCCCGCGGGCTCCGGCGCCGACGAGTCCAAGCTCTACGACGAGGATCTCGGGCCCCTTCAGCTCGAGCTCTTCTTGAAGGCCGGCCTCGCCAACGAGCTCGACCTGGCCGACGACGACGAGATGATCGAGGCCCTGGAGTTCTACCGTAGGAAGGGCGGCTACCTGCTCGCAGGGGTGCCCCCGTTTGGTCGGATGGGGCCCATGGGTCCGCTGCGCCGGTTGAGAGCGCTCCCGGATCTCCAGCGGGGGGAGGCCATGGTGTGGGTTCCCGCGACCCAGATGTGGGATCGCGTCGTGCTCCACCCCCCAGGCCGCGTCACCGAGCGCTGTCTGGCGGCCTCCTGAGCCCAGAAGTTGTCCCCGGAGGCTCGTTTTGGGTACCATGGCGGGGAAGGGATCCTCTTCTGATGCACAACCAGCACTTGGCCCACGCCGGGCATGGCGCGCCGCTGCGCTACAACCCCCACGTCTACAACCACAACCCTCTCAGTCGCGGGGCCAAGATCGCCATCGGCGTCGGCGTCGCTGCGGCGTTGGGCGTCGCCACGTTCATGCTTTGGCCGCGCCAGGCAAGCGCCGCGCCGGTCCTGCCTCCTCCGGGAACGGGGGGTGGGGGCGGTGGTGGCGGTGCGGCCACGGGAGGCGCCAAGGTCAACGCCCCTCCCTTCCCCATGCCCGAGGCCAACGCACGGGCTCTGGAGGCGAGCATGGGCGCGGCCGAGCACGCCCAGTGGCTCGCGGCGGTGGGCGAGGCCATGCAGGCCCACGGCAACGGAGGACCCAATCCCACCGCGCAGGACATCGCGGCAGCGCGCTCCGCCCTGGGCATTCCCGGGAACCGGCCGGTGGCCGACTGGCTCACCGACCAGGCCTACAAGAAGCTCTACCCCGACGCCCGGCAGATCCCCGGCGAGGCAAGCCGCGGCACGGGCTGGCAGCCCTACATCGACTCCTGGTTCCGGATGCGAAACATGATCCGGGACATGCCCTGGGTGCAATAGGAGATCCGGACCATGTACGCGGCAGCCAACCCACGCGCCCCCCATGCACCGGCCTACGGCTACGGCTACGGCTACCCCCAGCACAAGCCCCTGAGCCGGGGAGCCAAGATCGCCATCGGCGTGGCGACCGTTCTCGGGGTCGGCACCGCCGCCTTCTTGTTGTGGCCTGGAACCGCCTCGGCGAAGCCCCCGGGCCCCGCGCCCGGGCCGACGCCCCCGGCCCAGCCTCCTCGGCCGAAGCGTCCCCCCGGGGACCCGCCTCCCTTCGGGCGGTCCTGCTTCCCGGTGGAGTTCGGCGGCCAGGCTCGCTACGACGAGTCGTTCTGGGACGCAGGAGGTCGCGCCGTCGCGCGCCAGCGGATCTTCGACGTCTTCGAGGACTTCGGCTACCAGACGCCCGCCGGTCGCGACACCATGAACGACCCGGGGCCCGATGCCGCCCTGGGCGGGGGCGACGACGTTCCCAACGCCGAGGTCTCCCGCTTTCAGCGCGAGTACAACGCCGTGTCGCGATGGGGCGGCTTTCTGAGCAACATGGGGGGTCTCGACGTCGACGGCTTTGTCGGCCCGTGCACCCTCAACGGCCTCAAGGTCCTGCTCGACAACGTCGGCGAAGACGATTGGCAGAGCTTCGTCTCCCAGGCGCGCTCGGCCGGATTTCGACCGTAGCGACTCGGCCATGGACGCACTGCATCCCGTCGAAACCGAGCGGACGGACCTCGGCACGGTGGTCCGCTTCTCCTCCGACCGCTTTCTCAAGGTGCCCAAAGGCGGCCGCGTCGAGCTCGGCGGCGTCGCCGGCGAGGGCTTCGAGGCGCGTGCGTTGACGGCGGACGGGCGGTGCATGGGCCGCGTCGAGCTCGGGCCGCCGCCGGGGCATCGTTGATCCAACCCGCGCCGCTCCCCTACCCCTACGACTCGCTCGAACCGTGGATGAGCGAGGCCACGCTTCGCTTCCACCACGACGGCCACTACCTGCGCTACGTCCAGCGCACCAACGAGCGCACACAGGGCCGCTTCACCACGCCGTCGGAAGCGTACTTCCACGCCCTCGAGATCGGAGACGTGGGCCTTCGCCACCAGGCGGCCCAGGCATGGGCGCACGAGCGTTTCTTCGAAGGAATGGCCCCTCCCCTTCGCCGAGGGAGCCCAAGCCCTGCGCTCGGCCGGGCCCTTCTCGACTTCGCCGATTTTCCCGAGGCGCTGTGCAACGCGGCGCAATCGGTCTTCGGGTCAGGCTGGGTGCACGTCGTGCTCGCGCCCTTGGGGGACGGACCCACCCTTCGCATCGAGACCACCCATGGTGGAAGTCTGCCGCGTCACCCCGCGGTGATGACCCCCCACGTGTCGGAGCACGCGTACTACCTCGACTATCCAGACGACCGTCCGCGCTTTTGTCAAGTGTGGTTGCGCCAACTCGTTGATTGGGACGTCGCCTCTCGGCGCTATGTCGAGGGCCAGCGTCGCGCCACGGCCGTCCGGTCCTGACGAAGCCCCCGAGAAACGTAGGCTACACTAGGCCCCGATGAACGGCTTTTCCGTCCGGGTCGCAGCCCAATGCAATAGCAGTTGTCGAGCCCTCGAAGAGGCGGCGCGCGGTCTGGTCGAGGAGGGGATCGAGGCACCGGCACAGACACTTGGGCACGTGGCCCAGAGCCTCGAGCGTCTGTCGCAAGAGGCAGCCGCCGAGCCCGACACCCTCAGCTATGACCAGGTGGGCGCCGTGACCCACGATGGCTTTCGGGCTGTGCGCCAGGTGGTGAGCCAAGTCCGGACGCTCGCGGCAGCGGGGAGTGGACGCGAGGTGGGAGCGTTCTTACGCATTGCGATCCGCCTCGAGAAAGTGGCGCGCACGCTCCGGGCGCTCAACGTGGACAGCTTCCAGGAAACGCAGCCGATCCACCCGCGCAAGCCCAACCGCTAAAACGGGATCCCGTCCTCCGCCGGGGAGGAACGCGGCCAGGGGGGGACCCGGTCGCCGGGGTACAGGCGGATCTTGAGCCGGTCGTCGGGCCACTCGCTCGGGTCGCTTCCCTTCGCGTCCCGAAGTCCCGCAAACCAAAGCCAGCGGTCGTCGCGGAGGCTGTGGCCGGCCGCCTTGCGACACGCATTGGCCTCTTCGACGGTCTCGGCCGCGCGATGCTCCGAGACGATGAGGGCGCCGAGTTGCTTGACGAAGACGGGCACCTTGGCCTCGCAGCACTGCTGGGCCACGCGCTCGATCCACTCGTAGGCGCAGGGGCGGGCCCCGCGGCCCGACTCGCCTCCGACGACGATCCACTGGACGTCGGGGCGGTCATCATGCCACTCGATCCCGCACACGTCACAGTCGGCGCTGAGGGGGTCCGGGCCGCTGCCGCAGGGATGCTCGGTGCGGTTGTGGTGGACGAGGCAGCGCGTCATATGGGACGGGTGGATGTACTCGGTGAGGTCGACGGGGCCCAGCATCGGTTCGACGCTCAGCCACCGGACCTTCGCGGGGATCTGGCGCAGGAAGACCATGCGCTCGTCGAGGCGCTTTTGGTCCTCGGCGGAGGTGCCCGCCCAGATGTGGTCCCACGAGGGAGGCTCGTGCGTGCGCAGCTCGACCTCGGGGTCGGACTTCTCGACGAAGCAGGACCGAAGGAAGGCATAGCGGGCGTCCTCGAGGGTGTCGAGGTGGTCGCCGTGCTGGGTGGCCTGTGCGTCCACCCATTGATAGAACTCGAGCATCCGCTCGGGCCGCTTCGTGAGGACCTGGTAGGTGTGTTGCCGCGCGGTGACCATGACCGCGTAGGCGGCGGCGATGTACTCGAAGGGGATCTTGGGGTGGAAGAGGTCCGAGCCGGAGCACGGGAAGATCCGCCGAGGCTTGCGCCAACGCAGCGGCTCGGTGAGCTTGTGGGGCACGAGCTGGACCTCGCCCGACCAGCCGGGGCGTGCCTGGCGGAGGACGGTGAGCCCCTTCCCCCACGGGAAGCGGTGGGCCATGGCCTCGGCGTAGCAATGCTCACATCCCGGGGAGACGCGGGTGCACCCGCGGGCGAAGTTCCAGGAGGCGTCGGTCCAGTCGATCTTCGAGCCGTCAGCCATGGGCCGTGTCCTGCAGGGGGTAGTCCTGAAAGGGCAGCGTCTTGGAGAGGTAAAGGGGGTGCAGGGGCTGCCCGTCCTTCGTGAGCCCAAAGCAGTGGGCCTTCTCGAATCCCTCTTGGCGCAGGATCTCGCGGACGGCGTCGACGCGCGGGCGGAGATCAAAGGGGCCCTTCGGTCCGCCGCCCCAGGCCACCAAGATCGCGTCGGCCCCCGTGGCCGCGGCGGCGATCCACTTGTCGCACGCGGGTCCCACGGGGTCTTGGGCGCTCAGCAGCGCCTGCGGGTCGGTGTCGCGTAGCGCGTAGAGGTTGACCACGAGCACGACCCGAAAGCCCTCGCGTTCCGCGTAGCCGAGCACACGGAGGATCGTCCGGTCGTTCGTTTCTGCGTCGGCCGTGCTCGGGTTGAGCATGACGACCAGAAGTGTCCGGGACACGCGCTGCAGGAGAGAGGGCGGGAGGGTGCGCCACAGCAGGTAGCGGTAGCGGCCGTCCTCGCTCAGGACGGCGCCCGCATCGCCTTCGAGGTTCGCCAGGGCCTCGACCTTCATCGCCCGTCCCCCCAGGGCCCGTGCACCACCCGAGACACGGCCGCCGAAGACGCGGGAGCGGGCGGGGGCGTCTTTGCGGGGGCGTCGAGCAAGCGCAGCACGGGTCGGGTGCGCGGCGCGAGCGCGGGTCGACGGAGGAGCCGCCGAATTTCCAGAGGGCCCAGGGCGAAACGCCACCGATGGCCGCGCCCTCGGGGCCATAGGAGGCCCAGACGCCAGTAGCGAGGGCGCCACCACCACAGGAGGCGGAAGCGCGGAGAGGGGCGCCTACGGCCGCGCAGCCACGGGCTCACGAGCCACTCCCCTCTGCGTTGGGGTCGATCTGGGTGACGGTCCCGGCCGGCGGAGGCTGGGGCTGGGCGGGGTGCCCTTGGGGGGGCGCGTAGTGGGGAGGGTAGGGGGCCGACGCCCCGGGCGCCGGGCCATAGCCCCCGGCCGGAGGCTGCGGGTAGGGGGCTTGGCCGTAGGCGGCGGGACCGGGGGCACCGGCGAAGCCCGCCGGGGCCCCTTGGACGGGAGCCCCCTGCGCCGGGGGGAACTGCTGGTGGGTGGCGAGGAAGCCGTTTTTGAACTCGTCGAGGATCTCCCAGTACATCAAACCGCAGCGCCGGCAGCAGCAGATCCACCCAAAGGGCCGCTGGGCCGCGGGGTGGATCAGAGGCATGCGCATGATCGCGCCGTTGACCACCAAAGGGCGGTGGCCTTTGTGCTGGCATTCGGCGATGCGTGCAGGGTTGCCCAGGTTGTCCTGGTCGGTCTCGAGGAGCTCGGGTCGGTTGCTCATGGGAGGCTCTCTTTGGGGACGGGGGAGTCTGCGTGCGCCGGGCAGGGAAGCCACTGGCCGCACGCGCACAGGCCGGGCAGGCGATGGGCCGGCCCCTCGGGCTCGGCCAGGGCGAGCGCCCGGGCCCGGGCGGAGGCGGCCTCGCCGTCGGGGAAGCGAGGGCCCAGGACGTGGCGCACCCGGCTTCGCACGAGGTGCAGGGCGCTGGCCGAGTAGGTGTTGATCGCCCCGTCGACGGCCATGTAGTCCCGCAGCAGGTCGAGTAGCTGCCGGCGCGAGGGGGTCGCTTCGGTCTCGCACCCGGTGCCCCCGAGCCCGGCGCACAGGGCCTCGAGAAAGGCGCGTTTCTCGACGGCGATCTCCCGCATCCGCATGCCGAGCTCGAAGCCCTGCTGGGCCGCGGCCGCTTCTGCGGTTTCCTCGGGCAAGGGGGGGCGGCCCTTGAGGCTCACCCAATACTGGGCAAAGGAGGCGCCCCTCACGGGTGGCGCGCACGCGGGGGGTTTCACGCAGGGGGCTCGTAGCCCACGTGCTCGCCGGGCATCCGTAGGCCGGTCCGGGTCACGTAGGTGATGAGGGTCCCGTCGCCCGGGGCGGCGGGCCCGAAGCGTCCTTCTTCCTCGGCCGGGATCTTCACCCACGCGTAGCGCACGTCCTCGGCCGTGATCGCAGCGACGTCGGGGAGCGTCTCGCCCAGCGGGAAGCCGGAGTTGGGGTCGGCGTTGAATCGCATCGCCTCCAGCAAGAAGGTGCATGCCTCGTGCATCCCGCGGGCGAACAGGCCCGTGGGCTCGCCGCGCCACTGGGTGATCGTTTCCATCGGGATGCCGCCGTCCCAGTGCCCCATCGAAAGGACCTCCCGCCCCCGAGCCTCCTCTCCGACCTTCTCCCCGACGTTCTCCTCGGGGTCCTCATTCACGGTTTGTCCGCGATCCGGGACCGCGGACGGCTCGGCCTCGACCGAGGTGGAGGTTTCGGGCACGAGCAGGTGGTCCAGGCCGTTGAGACCCGCGAGGCGCCGAAGCGCCGACTCGCCCCCTTCGAGGATCATGACGCCTCGCTGGACGCGCTTGGCCAGGACGTCGGCCGGGTGCAGGAGCTTGCCGTCGAGCGCGCCTTTCGGGACACGGCCGTCCGGCACTAAGCCGTACGCGGTCAAACACAGCTCGTAGACGAGGGAACGCAGCGCGGGGATCTCTAGGGTGTCGCGTAGATGCTGACAGTGCGCCACGATGTCGCTGGGGCCAGCGTGAGCCTGCGTGGGGCGGTCGAGGCTGCGAACGAACCGTCGGAGCGCCTCGATGTCGACGTGGCCGAGGTAGCCGTGGCTCGCGTCGCCGTCGACGTCCATCTCCCGGTTGTAGATCGCCACCGTCCCTCCCTGCACGACGAAGTCGAAGGGATCATCGTACCTCCCCCGGGGATCCCATCCCGCGGGGGGGTCCCGGTCTAGAGTCGCCTCGGTCATGGGCTCGCCGAGGCCCGAGGTGAGCTTGATGTGCGCCTGAAAAGAAGGCGCGTCGCCTTCAGCCACGGGGTCCAGCTTCTGCACCCGGGTGATCCGGACCGAGCCCACCGAGGGGAGGTCGTGGACCGACGCGTCGACCTGGGGCGGCCGCGGCTCCTTCCGGTAGTAGCTGTAGCCGAAGTGCGGGGTGTTGATCACGTACTGGACCCCGACTTCTTTCGGGGGGTCCTGGGGGGCTGGGCCCATAGACAAAGGTGTCTCGCGGAGCCGCCTGCGAAGGCCGACCAAAAACGCGTCCCACTTTTCCTTGTAGCCTTCCTCCCACTCCGTCGGCGGCTCGAGGAGCAAGGCGCGACCTACCATGGACAGCAGGTTGCGCATGCGCAGGTTGGTGCCGAGCCCCTCCATGGCCATGCGGAGGACGGTGGCCTCCTCCCCGGGCTCGTCCCCGTCCTCCATCAAACCGGCGAGCCGAGCGAAGAGACTGTCGGCGACGACGGAGGGGTCTACCTCTTCTTGCTGTTCGGGCGTCATCTCCCGCCAGTAGCGGGCCTGACATGCTTCGAGGTAGTCCACGGCTTCTTGGATCTCGCGGTACCCGGCGACCGGATCCGGGTTTTCATCCGGGGCTCTCGCCACGGGGCTGTTCGCGTAGGCTTCCTCGACGAGCTTGCGGACTTCCGCTTCGGGGAGCGGAGGATGGTTGCGGTCCGCGTTCCACTTCTGGACCACGGGAAGCCATTGATCCACGTCGAGGCCAAGGTAGCTCCCGAGGGGCGCGACAGTGGTGGCCAGGAACTGGTGGCGGGTTCCTGGGCGCTGCGGCGGCAGCGTCTCCAGGAAGAGTGCCCAGGATGCCGCGTTGGCGCGTTGCGCCCCTCCCCCCTCGGACTTCGCACTCTCGCCTTGCCGTCGATCCGGGACCTGACCCTGGACCTGATCCGAGGCGTCCACCCAGCCAGCCTTTCGAAGACTCTCCGCCGAGGGCGTCTCGGGGACGTCGTCCCAGCTTGCCGCCTCGGGAGGGATCAGCATCACCCACTCGTCCAAGTGGTGGTAGCTGCCCACCCTGGCGCGCCCGAGGCCCGGGACCTCGACGACGACACCGAGGGACGGGACCTCGCCCTCCAAAGGAAGAAACATCAGGCCGCTTTCGGGGTGCCAGGTCACGTAGCTTCGGATGACCTCTCCGCGGGCACGCGCCTTGGCCTCCCGAGCCTCTCGCATGAGCGTGCTGGTCGGGTACTCACCGCGCTCGGGGACTTGATCTCCACTCTCGCTTTGTCCCCCTTTCGGGACCTGGCCTGCTGGGCGGATGGACCCCTGGGGGAGACCGCACCAGTTCCAGGGGTGCGCGACGAGTTGGACCGAAAGCTCGAGGGATCCGTCGGCATCGTCGGGCCGCTGGATCTCGAGTGTGGCCTCATGCCTCCCGCCCTCGAGGCTGTTGCGGAGGCTCCGCATTGGGGCTGGGGCATCGCTCAGGTCCACCAGCGGAACGCGCGGATAGCTCGGGACGTGGAGGAAGGCCCCGTCGCCATCCCGCCGCTGCAAGGGCTTCCCGTCCGCGCGGATGATTCGGAGTTCCGTGAGGACGAAGGGGCGGCCGCACTCGAAGCGGATGCGCTGCGTGTCGCCGGGCGCGAGGGTGACTCGCATGCCGCCGTTGAGGCCGGCCCAGTCAGAGGGGTGGGCCGCGTCGAGCCGAAAGACATCGACCTCTAGGTTGCTGGTTGGGTTCTTGGTGGACATGGCGGGTCTCCTTTTTCAGCTTGGGCTTGGGCTTCTTGGGCTTGGCGGACGTGTTCGTACCAGTAGATGGCGCGGTTGCGCCGAAGGGCATCGTAGGCATCGCAGCGAGTGCTGCACACCGCCACTTCGTGCGTCTCGCCCTGGGCGCCGACGACGTAGGCCACGTAGCGCCAGCAGGGCTTGTTCGTGCGGCCGAGACGCCGCTCTTTGTCGACACGCCCTGACACGGGCACGTGGCAGTGGCCTCGCTCGCCGAGCTGCGTCTCGACCCAGTCGTGGATCGCACACAGACGCGTGTCGTCGAGGGCGCGGAAGTCCACCGTCGGGGAAGCCCAGTCGAGCTTCGTGAGGATCCGGTCGCGCATGCTCACGGGGACCGCCTCCCGCCTTTGGCTTGCTTCAGGATCGGGGTGATCGCCTCGCGGCCGGCCTCGGTGAGGCGCGCCCGCAGGGGCTGGTGCAGCGGTCCGCCCACGTCGCGCGCCTTGAGCTCGATCAGGCGGCGACGCAGAAGCGCCTTGGCCACGCGAAGGCCCCCGACATGGTCGATGGCCCAGTAGTCTGGACGGGCCCAGGGCGGAGGAAGACGGGCCGCGACCTCCTCGCAGTAGGCGAGATGCGCAAGCATCAGGATCTGGGCCTTCGTGAGCGGCTTCTCCCCGGGGCTCCCCTTGGTGCGCGCCATCTTCATCGATCCGCCCAATGCGCCTCCGTCTCCTCAAGGCGCTTGGCCGCTCGCCACGCTCGACGACGTGCTCGTCTGCCGGCCTTCTTGCCCTGCTCGTAGGTATGGAGGACCTCGAGCTCCCGCATGGTGTCGTAGAAGCGCGTCCCGGGGCGGTAGTCCGAGGCGCCGTGCTCCCAGCCCGTCGTGTAGGCGTTATGCACCAGCACTTTCTTGGGCAGCTCGGCCGTGAAGAGGAGTGCGATCTCCCGTTCGTCCCTGCCAAGGGCTTCGGGGAAGAGGCTCACGTGGCCTCCTGCTCATCGGCCTCACGCAGCAGGGCCTGTGCCTCCTCGCGAAGGCGAGCGGCCGTCTCCGGGGAGTTCAGGGCCCCCTTGCCTTCGCCGACCTCCTTGGATGCGCGCGCCGTCGCTGCGGCGCGACGTAACAACGCAAGCCGAGCCTGCGGTGACAGCTTGGGTCGGTCGCGCGCCGGATCGAGGTCGGGCACGTCGAGGCCGAGGGCCCGCAGCTCGTTCCGGAACTGCCCGAGCTCGCGGAGGATCAGATCCTGGTTCCGCTCGATTTGAGCGACGCGCCGCTCGAGGTCCTTTTCTCTTGCCATACTTTGGAGTATCCTAAGATAAGTGCACGAACCCGAGATTTCAACCCCCGCGACCAAGAGGCGGGATCCGGCGGCTAGTGCCCCCTCCACGGCCCTATACACCACTTCGGGCCCCTGCAGGCCGAAGGGGCGCGCCACCCCTCCAAAGGGGCCCATGCAACACAATCCGGCGTCTGTTGCATGTCCACAAGACCCCCCGCTAGGCTCCGCAACCATGCCCAAGCTCGCGACCGCTGCCGCACCCGACGGCCACGGTGAGGACTCCCTATGGCACCGCTTCGTGGCCGAGCGCTTCCCCACCGCTCGCCAACGGAACACCCTGCGCAAGGCGCTGCGGTGCACCTTCGACCGCGACCATGAGCGCCGCACCACGATCTGGGTCGTGGGGCCCTCGAGTTCGGGCAAGTCCGCGCTGATCGCCATCGTGCGGCGCGCCTGTCAGTCGCTCGGGGTGCCCCCCTCCCACGTGCGCTTCCTGCTCGAGCACACCGGCCCCCTGGCGCCCGAAGATCGCCCCACGGTTTTGTGGATGGAGTACACCGGCACGCGGCGTCCCAAGACCGAGGACCACCAGGCCGAGCACATCACCTTGGATCTACGCAGGCTCCCCGCGCGCACCACGACGAGCTTCGTGCGCGACGTGGCGACCTTGGACGTCCTGCGCTGGATGGGAGACCGCGGGTAGGTGGCGACCCAGGGCGCCGTGACCTGCGGTCTGCTGCGCCGCGACGAGGAAGGCCGCTGGTGGTACGCCGACACCCAGATCGGCCACGACGGCCAGCTCTACGACGGCGAGCTCGCCCGCGCGCTCGCCCAGGCCGACGAGGCCGAGCAGCCGGGCCTCGAGGCGTGGAAGCCCGAGCCTCGCCAGCTCAGCTTCCAGTGGCCCGTCGAGGCGCCCCCCACCGTCGACGTGGGCGAGCGAACCTTGGCCCAGGCCCACGCGGAACTGTGGGAGCAGCTCGACCAGGGCGCCTTTTGCGATTGCTGCCAGCGCATGGCTCGTCGCTACCCGCGTCGCTTGCATCGAGAGATGGCGCGATTTTTGGGCAAGCTGGTCGAGGCCTGGGAAGCCATGCCCGAGCGTCAAAAGCGGTACGTGGCGCTCCGGGACTTTTGGCCCCACGGCCCCAAAGCATCGACCGACGGCAGCTATCTCGTCCACTGGGATCTCGTCAAGCGCCACCCCACGCGCACGGGGCTCTACAAGCCCACGCCTGCGGGGCTCTCCTTTGTGGCGGGGCGCATCGTCGTCCCCAAGATCGCCTGGGTCTACGCCGGCCGGGCGACGCACTACTCGAAAGAAACGATTGCCTTCGTCGACGCGCTCGCCGAGCCCGTCGACGTGCGAGGGATGCTCGCAGACCGAGACGGCCCCGAGGGCCGATGATCCGCCAGGAACGGAGGAACCATGTACGCAATCACCCTGTGGCCCGAGTGGGCGTTTTGCATCGCGCACCTCGACAAGCGCGTCGAAAACCGCAGCTGGAAGGCGCCGTCCGACTATTGCAAGCAGCGCATCGCCATCCATGCGGGCGCCCACATCGGAGGAAGGAAGGCAAAGGTCGCCACGGCCGAGGGGCTCGAGGCGATCACCGAAACGGCCTTCGGTATGGGCTGGGATCTGAAGCCCACCGACCGCGCCTTCGCCGACGGATCCATTGAGATCCTGGTCGACCGATGGAACGAGAAGGAGGGGGCCAAGGCCGCGCCTAAGCTCCTGGCCTGCTCCGCCGTCGTCGCCACCGCCATGCTCGTGGGCTCCTACCGGGGCTACGGCGACCCCTGGGCCGACCCCGAGTCCTGGAACTGGCTTTTCGAGGACGTCTGTACCCTCGACCCGCCCATCACGGGCGTAGTGGGTAGCCGGGGCCTTTGGCCTTTGCCCCCGCACGTCAACGACCAGGTGCTCAAGGCCACGGTGCATCAGGGGATGGGGAGGTAGCGATGCCCACCGTCATCAACCGGCACCACTACAAGTCTCGCGCTGAGTTCCCGAAGCCCTGGGTCTACATCGGCCGAGGTACGCCGCTCGGGAACCCCTTCACGCTGAAAAGCCACGGCCGAACGGGAGCCCTGGACCAATACCGGAGGTGGCTGTGGGAGAAGATCAAGGCGTGCGACCCCCAGGTCATCGCCGCCCTCGACGCCATCACCGAGGACCACCACCTCGTGTGCTCCTGCGCACCGCTCCCCTGCCACGGGGACGTGGTCGTTCGCGCGTGGGAGTATCTCCACGGCCGCACCCCGTCCAACCCTCCGGCCAACACCGAGCCCTCGACAACCTCACCCACAACCCCATGATGCCCAAGCCAAAGGACCCATGAGCCGAAAGAAAGCCTCACCCAACAGCCCCGCCTTCCGTCTCCGTCGCGAGCTCGCCGATCTGATCGTCGACAAGGAATGGCATACCTCCATGCACTTCGTCGACGACGACCCCGACGCTGACGCCGAGAACAACGAAGAGCACCTTCTCCTGTTCGTGCCCGACTACGACCCCGGCGAGATCGAGCCCGACGACGACCCGCTTCTTCAGATGGAAGCCATCAGCATCCACGAGAACGGCAACTGCCAGCGACTCAGCCAACACTGGAACGCCGTCGAGCTCGCGCGCTTCTGTCGGACGACCCTGGCAATCCTGGAGGCCCAAGGGTTCCTCGAGCCCGTCGACGACGATGACGACGACGAGGACCACGACGAGGACGACGGCGATCACGAGGAGGAGGAGCCTTCGGATGGCGACGACGAAGAAGAAGAAGACGACGACGACGACACCGGAGGAGACGAGGAGGAGGAGGAGGAGGAAGAGGAAGAAGAAGAAGAAGAGGACTCTGATCCCCCCGAGTAGCGACCCCGAGGTGCGGAGGGCGGTCCGGCTCTACCGCTCGGACCTCTCGCTTCTCATGCGGTGGTGCCAGCGAGAGGCTCTTCGCGTTCTCACCCGGACCAAGATCGGCATTGCCGACTGCCGCCGATTCGGACGGACCCTCCGCGTCCTCCACTCCCTGAGACCCGACATTTTCGCCCGTATCTTCGAGCCCCACACCAGAAAGAACGAACCATGAATCAACCGTCCAACCCACAAGCCCCTCAAGGTCAAGGCTCCGGCCTCGTCAATGCCCACGGTCAGCCCATCGGCCAAGGAGAAGCCGCGCAGCCGCCCCCGCAAGAGGAGATCCGCGTCCAGATGGCCATCTTCTCCGTGGGCGTCACCTTCGACACCACCGACCCCATCCTCTTCGCCCAGCGGTACTGCATGAAACCCGTTCCTACCCCGGTGGGCGTCAGCCCGGAGGGGCAGCCCATCATTCAAAACGTACCCCAGCTCTCCATCAGCCCCGACTCCGCCTTGGTGATCATGGAGACCTATCTCGCGCTCATGCAGCGCGACCAGCAGATCGAGGCACTGCTCCGGGGGCTCCACGACACCCAGTGCGAGGTCGCTGAGTTGAAGGGCACCGAAAAGCCCCCGTATCCCGAAGTGCTCCAACACATCGACACGCAGCGCGCGGA
>CALJKZ010000064.1 GCA_937983085.1 uncultured Gemmatimonadales bacterium | reverse complement strand
CGCCCCTATTATGCCCCAACCCATCCCACTTCTCCCCACTCTGTACCACCAACGGCCACTGCGTGAACGGTTTCGTCGGTCAGTACGAGCACCAGATGGACCCGAAGGGGCGCGTCAGCCTGCCCTCGGCGTTTCGCCGTGAGGCCGGGAGTGACCGCTTCGTCCTTCTGCAGTGGGAGCCCCGGTACCTGACCCTCTTCCCAGAGGAGAAGTGGAAGGAGGTTCAGGCCAACCTGTTGGAGTTCCGGCGTTCGGATCCCGAGGCGTGGCACAACGTCCGGCTCATCGTGGCCAACGCCGTCGAGGTCTCTCCCGACAAGCAGGGACGCATCCTCGTCCCCGCCGCCCTGCAAGAGGCGGCCGAGCTGTCGGGCACGGTGCTGTTGAGCGGCAACCTCGATCGGGTGGAGCTGTGGGATCCCGCCGTCTACCGGGAGGTGGTGCGGTCGAAGGAAGGCGAGATCCAGAAGTTCGCCCACAAGCTCTTCGGGTGATCACCGTGCCTTCGTATCATGAACCGGTCCTGGGCGACGAGGTGTTGAGCTTCCTCGACCCCCACGACGCCGGCTTCTACCTCGACGGCACGCTGGGTGGGGGCGGACACACCCGCATGATTCTCGAGGCGTGCCCGGCCTGTCGCGTGTTGGGGGTGGACCGCGACCCGGAGGCACTGGCCGAAGCCCGGACCGTTCTGGCCGAACACCGTGGGCGCGTGCGTTTCCTCGAAGCCCGTTTCGACGAGGCTCCCCGCGATCCGGAGGTGAGGGATCGGGGGCTCGACGGCGCGCTCCTCGACCTCGGTGTCAGCTCGCACCAACTGGACGCCGACGAGCGCGGGTTCGCGTTTCGCAGGGGCGTGGCGTTGGACATGCGGATGGGGGCGGGCGGCACGGATGCGCGGACCTTCCTGGCTCACGCCAGCCAGGACGAGATGACGCGTGTCTTCCGCGAGTACGGCGAGGAGCCGAAGGCCCGACGGCTGGCAGGGGAGATCGTCAAGCGACGGGCCACCGAGCCCCTGGAGACCAGCGACGATCTGGTGGCTGCCTTGACGGTGGCCTTGGGGCGGCCGCCCTCGGCCAAGGAGAAGGCGCGCATCTTCCAGGCCGTACGCATCGCCGTGAACGAGGAGTTGGAAGCTCTCGAGGCCGCGCTTCCCGCCATCCGCGATGTCATGGCCGCAGGTGGGGTGATGGTCGTCATCGCGTACCACTCTCTCGAAGACCGGGTGGTGAAGAATGCGTTCCGGGAGTGGAGCCGCTCCTGCGTCTGCCCGCCCGAGCTGCCGGCCTGTGTGTGCCGCGGCGAGGCCCTGGGTGAGACGCTCACCCGCAAGGTCGTCCGCCCGAGCGACGACGAGGTGGAGCGGAACCCGCGGGCGCGGAGTGCGCG
This sequence comes from uncultured Gemmatimonadales bacterium, assembly GCA_937983085.1. Classification (GTDB taxonomy): domain Bacteria; phylum Gemmatimonadota; class Gemmatimonadetes; order Longimicrobiales; family Gaopeijiaceae; genus UBA2589. Next base: position 4,262 of record CALJKZ010000064.1, on the reverse strand, counting down.
CCTCCGTGCATGGCGGAGAGCGGCCTGATGGATCCCACACTCCTGGGCCGTGCCGCCGTGACGTTCGCGTTCCTCGTGTGCTCCCTCGGGTTCGTGACGTGGAGGCAGAGCAGAGCCCTGGAGGTCTTCCAGGAACTCGACGAAGTGACGCGTCAGGTCGCGGTGGCCGAGGCCGAACGGGTGGAGATGGAGCGGGAGATCCTCGTGCTGCGCAGCCGCGCCCACGTGGTGCCTGCGGCCCGTCGTCTGGGTCTTCGCACCCCTGACGCCGAGGAGCAGGTCTACCTCGCACGGGAGGACGCGCGATGAGCCGCCGCAAGGATGCGTATCGGCCCCATCCGTGGCGACGCCGTGCGCTGTTGGCCGCGTGGCTGGGAGCGGGCGTCGTCCTTTCACTGCGGGCGGGGCAGATTCAGCTCCTGCAGGCTTCCGTCTGGAAGGAAGCGGCCGGCAACCAGCATCGTGAGGACCAGAAGCTTCCCGCGCCGCGGGGCACCATCCGGGACCGGTCGGGCAATCCCATGTCCGTGACCCGGGAGCGAGCGCTCGTCCATGTCGCCCCACTCGAAGTGAAGAACGCCGCCGACGTGGAAAGCCGCCTGATCGACGTGCTCGGCGTCTCCCGCACGCGGGCCGCTCGCCTCGTAGGCACGGGACGGGGCTGGAACTCCGCGGGAACCCACCCGCCTCAGGTCCGCGAGGAGCTTCGGGGCATTCCCGGCGTCTACGTGGAGACCACCTTCCAGCGCTTCTATCCCCACGACGATCTGGCACGTGGCGTTCTCGGCGTGGTGCTGGACGAGAAGGGGCGCGGCGGCATCGAGCGGGAGCTCGAAGGCTGGCTCGCCGGAACGCCGGGCCGTCAGATGGTGGCTCGGGACAACGTCGGTCGTCCCATCCCGGGAGAGCAGATCACCATCGAGGCTCCCCGGGCGGGCGGAGAAGTGGTTCTGACGTTGGACATGGACCTCCAGGAGATCGCCCAGGCAGCGCTGGTGGAAGCCATCGACGAGCACGAGGCCGTCGGGGGCGACGTCATCATCACGAACCCGCGCACCGGCGAGATCCTCGCCCTGGTGTCCATCCAGAACGGACACTCCGGGGCCCTGTCCGCCGTGAACACCTCCTTCGAGCCGGGCTCGACGCTGAAGCCGTTCACGGTGGCGGCGCTTCTCAATCACGATCTGGCGAGCCTCAACGACACCGTCGACGTGGAAGACGGAACGTGGGAAGTGGCGGGACGTCGTATCAACGACACCCACACCGAAGGGCGGATGACCATCCGCGAGGCCCTGCGGGAGTCTTCCAACGTGGGCATCGCCAAGGCCGCCCTGGCCCTGGAGCCTGGCGTCCAGTACGAGAACCTCCGCGACTTCGGCTTCGGCACCCGCACGGGCATCGAGCTTCCCGGCGAGACCCCCGGCACGCTGCGTCGCCCAGGAGAGTGGTCGGGTCAGTCGCCGGCGTCGCTGGCCATCGGGTACGAGATCGCCGTTTCTCCGCTCCAGATGGCCATGGCGTACGGCGCCCTCGCCAACGGCGGCGTGCTCATGCGGCCTCGCCTCATCCGCGAGTTGAGGGACGCCGACGGCACGATGGTGGAGACGTACGAACCCGAGGTGGTCCGACGCGTCCTGGATGAACGGACCGCCGAGGCGGTGGGCCGGGCGCTGGTGGACGTGGTGGAAGACGGCACGGGTACGCTCGCCCGCCTCGGCTCCTTCCAGGTCGCCGGCAAGAGCGGCACGGCCCGGTTCAGCAGCGGTGGCCGGTACCTGCCCGGCGAGTACTCGTCGTCCTTCGTGGGCTACTTCCCCGCCGACGCCCCGCAGCTCGTCGTCTTCGTGAAGCTCGATCGGCCTCGGTCCGGGGAGTACTACGGTGGGGCGGTCGCTGCTCCGGTCACCCGCGCCACCATGGAAGCCGCTTTGGCAGCCAACTCGCTGAATGTGCGCGGCCTCCTCGCGTCGAGTCGCACGCGACCGAGTCGTGTGCCCGCCGAGATGAGCCCCATGTTCGCCGCCCTCCCCCTCGAGCCGGCGCTTCCGCCCCTCGAGGGCCCCGAAGAGCCCCAGGCTCAGGGGTCGAGTCCTCGGGCCGTGGCCGTGCCCGACGTCTCCGGCCTCCCGGCACGGATCGCCATCCGGCACCTCCATCGGTACGGCCTGCGGGTGGAGAATGCCGGCATCGGTGATGTCGTACGGACCGTCCCGGCCGCCGGCGCTCGCATCCTTCCGGGCGACACGGTGCAGCTGCGCTACGGCAGTCCCAGTCATGAGTAGCCGCGTGCAGACGCTCGCCGCGGTGCGGGATGTCCTCCGGTCGGCAGACCTCCTCACGGAGGATCACGCCCCGGAGGACGTCGCCGTTCGAGGCGTAGCACAGGACTCGAGGGCCGTGGTGGACGGTGACGTCTTCGTGGCCTGGCGTGGGACGGCGACGGACGCACACGACTTCGTCGCCGACGCCGGACGACAGGGGGCTGCGGCCGCCATCGTCGAGCGTCGGGTGGATGCGCCCCTTCCTCAGCTCGTCGTTCGCGATGGGCGCCGCGCTGCGGCGCTCGTGGCCGACCTCGTGCTTGGATCGCCGAGCCTGGAACTCCTGACCGTGGGCGTGACGGGCACCAACGGGAAGACGACGACGGCCTCGCTGGTGCGTCACATCCTCTCTCCGGAGATCCCCACCGCGGTCATCGGGACGCTGGGGCTCATCGACGACGACGGTCGCGTCCGCCCGGGCACCGAAGGTCTCACGACGCCGGGACCGGTGCAGGTGGCCATGTGGCTTCGCGACCTCGCCGACGGCGGTACGGAAGCGGTGGTGCTGGAGGCGTCCTCCCATGCACTCGAGCAGGCGCGGCTGGATGGCGTCCGCTTCGACGTGGCCGTCTTCACCAACCTCACGCAGGACCACCTCGATTACCACGGCGACATGGCCGGCTATCTGCGGGCCAAGGCGCACCTGGTGGATCTGGTGGTGGACGACGGAACCGTGGTCCTGAACGCCGACGAGCGTGCGTGGGACACCCTGGCCACAGGAGACCGGGGCGTGGTCACCTTCGGACTCGATTCGTCGGCGGATCTCCGAGCCGTCGATCTGCGCATGGGCGCCGCGGGCACGTCCTTCACTCTGCTCGCGGGAGGCGTCGAGTACCGCGTCGAGCTGCCGCTGGTGGGTCGCTACAACGTCGAGAACGCGCTGGCCGCGGCGGGGGCCGCTCACGCCGCGGGCATCGCCATGGAGCGCATCGTCGAGCGGCTCTCGACCACGCCCCCGGTGGCGGGCCGCCTGGAGCCGGTGGTGTCGGATCCGTTCTCGGTTCTCATCGACTTCGCCCACACCCCGGCAGCACTGGAGGGGGCCCTTCAGGCGGTGCGCCCTCTCACCGAGGGCCGCGTTATCGTGGTCTTCGGGGCGGGTGGCGACCGGGATCGGACGAAGCGGGCGCCCATGGCCGAGACCGCGGCCCGACTGGCCGACGTGGTGGTCCTCAGCTCCGACAACCCCCGCACGGAGGACCCCGAGGCCATCATCGACGACCTCGCCGAGGCCATCGAGGGGCACGAGTACCTTCGGGAAGCCGACCGTCGCAAGGCCATCCGCATGGCCATCGAAGCCGCCCGTCCCGGCGACACGGTTCTCCTCGCCGGCAAGGGCCACGAGAGCTATCAGGTCATCGGGACGGAGAAGCAGCCCTTCGACGAGCGGGCCATCGTTCTCGACGCGCTTTCGGGGCGGGGCGCGGCATGAGCGCCTTCGTCTGGACCGACGCCCGCGTTCGCCGCGCCCTCGGGCTCCGGATGGAGCACGCCGAAGACGGCGTCGAGTACACCGGCGTGTCCACCGACTCGCGGACCATCCAGGAGGGCGACCTCTACGTGGCCCTGGTCGGGGAGCGCTTCGACGGCCACGACTTCGTCGCCGACGCTCTCTCCCGCGGGGCGAACGGGGCCGTGGTGTCCCAGCCCGCGGCCGGCGATCCGTCCAACGTTCGGTTGTATCCCGTGGACGACACGCTGGTGGCCCTGGGCATGCTGGCGCACCACCGCCGCAAGGCGCTGGACGCGCCCGTGGTCGCCATTACCGGCTCGTCGGGGAAGACCACCACCAAGGACATGACCACTGCGGCCCTGGCCGCCACGCGGCGGGTCCACGCCACCCGTGGCAACCTGAACAACCGCATCGGCATGCCCCTCACCATGCTGGCGGCGCCCGACGATGCCGAGGCGGTGGTCCTCGAGCTCGGAACCAACGAACCC
>CALJKZ010000063.1 GCA_937983085.1 uncultured Gemmatimonadales bacterium | reverse complement strand
TACACCCCAAGCGAAAACGGCCGCGACCCTGGGAAGGATCGCGGCCGTCTCGTCTTCTGATCTCGTCAGCTATACGAGCCCGTGGCCGCGGTCCCCGTTGGGATTGCGGTTCGAATTCGAATTGGAATTGCCGACGTCTGTGATCATGGCTTCAGTCTCGTGGCGGGGGCCACGGTCGTCAAGAGATCGACGTGGACCCGCGGCCTCCACCGTGGTTGTCGCTCCTCAGCCGGCTTGCATGGCTTTGAGCTTCTCCACCGTGGAGCGCACGTGGCCGGCGCTGGTCTCGAGCGCCGCCTGCTCCGCGTCGTCCAGATCGACCTCGATGATGCGCTCGAGACCGTTCTCTCCCAGGAGGCACGGCACGCCGAGGAAGAGGTCGTTCTGCCCGTACTCGCCCTGGAGCCAGGCCGCACACGGCAGGATCCGGCGCTTGTCCTTCACGATGGCCTCGGCCATCTGGACGGCGGCGGCGGCGGGCGCGTAGTAGGCGCTGCCCTCCTTGAGGTACGCGACGATCTCGCCCCCGCCCTGCCGGGTACGCTCCACCAGACCGTCGATGCGGTCCTGGGTCATGAGTTGGGTAAGCGGGATACCGCTTACGGACGTGTAGCTGATGAGCGGCACCATGGTGTCACCGTGGCCACCCAACACCAGCGCCTGGATGTCCTCGATGGAAACGTCGAGTTCGAGGGCGATGAAGGAGCGGTACCGGGCGGTGTCGAGGACGCCGGCCATGCCGATGACGCGCTCCCGGGGGAACCCGGACGTCTCGAGGGCGACCTGCGCCATGACGTCCAGAGGGTTCGTGACCATGATGATGATGGAGTCGGGAGCGACCCGCTTGATCTCCTTGGTCACCGACTCGATGACGCCGGCATTGATCTTGAGCAGATCGTCGCGGCTCATGCCGGGCTTCCGCGCCACACCCGCCGTGACGATGAAGATGTCGGCGTCGGCGGACGACTCGTAGTCGTTCGATCCGGAGACGCGCGTGTCGAAGCCCTCGATGGGGGCACTCTCCCACTGATCGAGGCCCTTGCCCTGAGGGATCCCGTCGGCGATGTCGACGAGAATGACCTCTTTGGCCAGCTCTTTCTGGGAAAGGAGTTGCGAGCAGGTGGCACCTACGTGCCCGGCTCCCACGACGGTGATCTTCTTGGCGCTCATGTAAGGCGTCCGCTCCACGGCAGGGTTCTAGGTCGGTTGGCGTGCAGGCGTCGAAGTCGCGACTCCGCCCTGCGGGCGCCGCATCGAGTCGGCGCCCGATGGAGTATAACCCGCTCGCAGAACGGGTCGAGCCCCGGAAGGGTCGGGGCTACCCTCCGGTCTGGGAGAGGGCCACGAGTCCCCCCGAGCCCACGTCGCTGCCCTGGATCAGGTAGTGCCGCTCGGGCTTGGTCCGGAGGGTCTCGACGATGTGCGGCACGAGGTCGTCACCGGCCCGCAGGGGATCCCGAAGGTTGGTCTGGAGCGACCCGAAGAGACAGGGCCGAAGTTGGCCGTCGGCCGTCAGGCGCATCCGATTGCAGCGGTCACAGTAGTTGTGACTCATGGGCGTGATGACGCCGATGGTGCCCGGAGCGCCGGGGAAGCGGTGGTAGCGTGCCGGACCGTTACCGAACGGCCCCGCCACCGGCTCCAGGGAGTCGATGGCCTCGATCCGCCGCAGCGCCTCGGTGCAGGAGATGAACTGGTTGGCGCTGAGATCGAGATTGGCTCCCGTGGGCATCATCTCGATGAAGCGGACGTGCCACGGCCGCTCCCGGGTGATGGCGGCGAAGTCCTCGATTTCGTCGTCGTTCTGCCCGCGGATGAGCACCACGTTGATCTTGATGGGCTCGAAGCCCGCCCGTTCGGCGGCGTCGAGACCCGCCATGATCTTGGGATACGACCCAGGCCGCCGGGCGATGGCGTCGACCCGTTCCGGGCGCAACGAGTCCAGAGACACGTTGAGTCGCTGGATCCCGGCGGACCTGAGATCCTCCGCCTGGTCGTCGAGGAGGACCGCGTTGGTGGAAAGCGACAGGTCTTCGATCTCGGGCACGGCGGAGATCATCCGCACGAGGTCGGCGAGATCTCTGCGCACCAGCGGCTCGCCCCCCGTGATGCGCACCCGCCGGAGTCCCATCCCCGCCATGGTGCGCACGATGGTCGTGATCTCCTCGTAGCTCAGGAGCTCTTCCCTCTTGAGCCACGGAAGCCCTTCCATGGGCATGCAGTAGACGCAACGCAGGTTGCACTTGTCGGTGACCGAGACTCTGAGATACTCGATTCGCCGGCCGTGCTGGTCGACCATCCGGTCGGCTTCCGCGGTCTCGTGGCCAGGGTGAGGCGTCATGACTCCCTCCCGGCCTCGACTCCTCGACGCGCGGCAGTGCCTGGCGGAGTCGTTCCCTTCACCCAATCGTCGGTCCCGTCGACGTAGTGCTCCTTCTTCCACACGGGGAGTCGCTTCTTGATCTCCTCGATGACGTACCTGGACGCGTCGAAGCTCTCGGCCCTGTGGGGGCTGGAAACCGCGATGGCCACCGAGACCTCTCCGATGTCCAGCTCGCCCACACGATGCACGACGGCCACGCGGTCCGTGCCCAGGCGCTCGGCCGCCTCTTCAGCGATGGCACGCAGGACGGGGCCCGCCATCTCGACGTAGGCATCGTAGCGCATCCCCGACACGGCTCGTCCTTCGGCGTGATCCCGCACGACGCCGAGGAAGAGGATGGACGCCCCGTCCTCCGACGAGCCCACCCGCGCGAGAACCTCATGCACGTCGATGACGTCGGTCGTCACGTCGGCGTAGATCACGTCAGCCACCCGCGACCGGGGGGATGAAGGCCACCTCGTCGTTCGAGGCGAGTGGTTCATCGAGGAAGGCGTACGTGCGATTCACGGCGATGGCCGGTGCTGCCGGCAACGCGTTGAACGGTGCACCCCGGTTCCTCAGCTCCTCGACGAGGTCCGCCACGGTGGCGCCCTCGCGAACCTCCACGGGCAGCTGATCCGTGCCCACGAGGTCACGGTACGAGGCGAAGAAGAGTGCGTTGACGGTGAAAGTCACGGGACGTGCCGGCGGCTGGGTCTCTTGGAGTGCCTGGACGCTAACCACTGGACGGGGCCTGCGGCTAGGGCGGCTACAGCGACACCGGGTAGGGGTGGATCGTTCCCATGAGTCGGGCCCATCCGAGATCGCCCCGGTCGTCCCCCCGCCCACCTCTCCGCCCTCGCAGTTCGCGGATCCTTCGTGAGACCCGCTCGCGAAGTGCGTGCAGCTGAAGGACCTGGGTCGGGGTCAGGTGTTCCAGCAACGCCTCCTGCTCGTTGCGAAAGATCGTCGCCTCGCGCTCTCTGAACTCCACGAGGCGCTGCAGAAGCCCGCTCGGGTCGGTGGTGTCTTCAGCCCGGCCCTCGAGAAGCGCCTCGAGCTGCCGCCGAAGCTCCCGCTCGGACCGGGCAAGGCGCCGACGCTCGTCGGAGTAGCGCTCCATGATGGCGGAGATGGGCTCGTACTCGGCTTCCGTGAGGTCCAACTCCTCGCGGATCATCCGGCTCATCTGCGCTCGGGCGCGACGTTCCATCTCCTGCCGCTCTTCGGCGCTCGGCCGGCGATCCCTGCGTTCCTGTGCGTCCGCCGGCGCGGCCAGCACCGTCAGGACGATTGCGGGGAGCATCAGGCCACGAATCAGACGCATCATGCCTGGCCTCCCTGCAGCATCGAGAGCTCGTCGAGGAGATCGGCGAGTGCTTCGTCGGAGAGGGCTTCGAAGACAGGGGCTCCGGCCAGAACTCCGTCGTCGCTGAGCCAGAGCTCTTCTTCCTCCGCCTCTGCCACCGCCTCGACGCCCGCGTCGGGCACGACATCGGACGTGGGTCCCCCGGTGATTCCGATCCCGAGGGCGAGGGCAGCCACCGCGGCGGCCGAAACGCCCCACCACGGCCTCGTGGAGACCCGGGCTTCCCTCCGGAGCCGAGCCAGTACCGCCCCGCTCACGTCGACAGGGATGGTGGCGCGACTCGCGTGAAGAGCCCGCGCGAGCTCCAACTCTTCGGCGCATTCGGCGCACTCGAGCACATGAGCCTGGACGAGGGCCACAACGGCCTCGCTTGCCTCGCCCGCGACGACATCGGGAATGGACTCCCTCACCGCGCCACACTCTGTCTGATTCATCGCATCAACTCCCTGAGGCGCCGGATTCCGTGAAAGTAGTTCACGCGGGCCGCGCCTTCACTGGACCCGATCAGCTCTCCGATCTCCCGGAAGCTGAGTCCCTCTTCGATTCTCAACGACACCGACAGACGCTGCTTTTCCGGCAGCTCCTGCATCATACGTCTCGCCCTGCTCGACTCGTCCATGATTTCGATGGCCTGGGCCACGTCCTTGTCGTCCGAAGCCACCGGCCCGACCTCGTCCAGGGCACTCTCCCTGCGCCGCTTCGCCTTTCGCAGAGCCCCTCGGGCCTCGTTGCCCACGATGGTTCCCAGCCATGTGCGGAACGCCGCGTCCCCCCGGAAGCCATCCAACGCTCGGAACGCCTTCAGGAACGCATCCTGGACCACGTCCAGAGCCACGTCCTCGTTCCTCGTGATAGAAAGGGCGATCCGGAACGCCATGTCCTGGTGACGACGCACGAGCGCACCCAGAGCGACCTCGTCTCCCGAGCGACCGCGCTCGACCAGCTCCGAATCGGAGGGTTCCGGGCCAGCGCGCTCGAACCTTGTCACCGATGAGTAGACGCGTCCCGCCGGGGAACGTTAAAGCCCGGCGGCGGACGCCGCAGGGCGGAAGATCAAAGCTCGGACTCGTCCAGCTTCTCGACCTTGGCGCGGAGATGTTTGGACGGCTTGAAGACCGGAACCAGGCGGGACGGGACCTCGACGGGCTCGCCTGTTCTCGGATTGCGCGCCATCCGGGTCTTCCGCTTGCGCACCTTGAAGGTGCCGAAGCCGCGGATCTCGATGTTCTCACCGCTGGCGAGAGCCAGCTTGATAGCGTTGAGGAATCCGTCGACGACCAGCGCGCAGTCCTTCTTGGTGACCCCGGGGCCGATGGCCTCGGCCACCTGCTCGACCAGATCTGCCTTCGTCATTCCACCTCCAAAAGGGTCCTCGGATCAGCGCGCACCGCGTGGATTGGGCCCAGACGGTAACGAGGGCTGTCAGGTGCCGCAAGGTCGTTGCGGATAGACACTTGCAACGATCTACACCGGGCCGTGCGACTCGGGGCCCGACAAGACGCGTCGGCGTCAGGAGCCGCCGCGGGCCTCCATGAGGTCGATGAAGCGATCGAAGAGGTAGCGGCTGTCGTGGGGACCTGGAGCCGCCTCGGGGTGATACTGCACGGCGAAGACCGGGCGGGTCCGGTGCTCCACTCCCTCCACGGTCCCATCGTACAGATTCAGGTGAGTGACGCGCAGATCCGGGGCGCCGGGCACTTCGTCGCCTTCGCCGCCCCGCACCGCGAAGCCGTGGTTCTGAGACGTGATCTCCACCGTCTCGAGGTCGAGGTTCTTCACGGGGTGGTTCGCCCCGTGATGACCGAAGGGCAGCTTGTAGGTCTCCGCGCCGAACGCGCGGGAGATCAGCTGATGCCCCAGGCAGATCCCGAAGACCGGGATCCCCTCCTCGGAAAGGCGGAGGATGGCGTCCTGTGCGCGCTCGACCGCAGCGGGATCGCCGGGACCGTTGGAGACGAAGAGGCCGTCGGGGGCATCGGCGAGGATCTCCTCCACCGTGGTCTCGGCGGGGATCACCGTCACCCGGCACCCCCGTTCCGCCAGCAGTTTGGGGGAATGGGCCTTCACGCCGAAGTCGTAGGCCAGCACCCTGAAGCGCTCGTCGCCTACGGCAGGCACGTCGTATGGTTCGGAGGTCGAGACACCGCAGGCCAGGTCGAGCCCCTCCATCTGCGGCTGGGCGAGAATCTGCTCGAGCACGTCGCCCTGATCGAGGCTGGCGGGGGCAATGGCCCCTCGCATGGCCCCCTTCGACCGGATGTGCCGCGTGAGAGCCCGTGTGTCGATGTCGGCGATACCCGAGATTCCGTGGGCATCCAAGTATCCATCGAGATCGTCCTTGGAGCGCCAATTCGACGTCATGCGGCTGGCCTCCCGCACGATGAACCCGGACACCTGAGGCACCGGAGACTCCCGGTCTTCGTCGTTCACCCCGTAGTTCCCGATGAGGGGGTAGGTCATCGTCACCAGCTGCCCCGTGTACGAGGGGTCGGTGAGGACCTCTTGATACCCGGTCATGGCGGTATTGAAGACCACCTCGCCGAAGGCCGGCTTCGACGCGCCGAGGTGGATGCCATCGAAGCGTCGTCCGTCCTCGAGGAGGAGATAGGCGTCGTGGTCCAGAGGTGGCTCGCTTGTTCGGGAGGATGCGGGCGACCGCGATGACTCGGGCGTCACCGGCGGCCTGACTCCGGCCGAAAGCTACCCGCGCCCGAGGAAGGGTCAAGCCGCCGCCGTCGCCACCATACATCCCGGCCGGGAGCCTCGTTAGCTTGGTGCCGGCGGTCGTGCCGATGGCACCTCCATCCCCCGTTCCTCGAGTCCGAAAACGCCCGCTGTGGACACCGTCTACATCCACGCCGACGAGTCCTGTCTCGGCAACCAGAATCAGAAGAAGGCCAGCCCCGGTGGCGCGGCCGGGCTCCTGGAGGTGTGGAACGACGGGAGCTGGGAACGCCGTGACTACTGGTTGTCGGAAGGCGACACCACCAACAACCGCATGGCGTTGTGGAGCGCCATCGCGCCGCTGCGGCTTCTTCGTCGCCGCTGTCGGGTCGTCTTCACCTCGGACAGCCAGTACCTGGTGAAGGGCATCAATGAGTGGCGGCACGGCTGGAAGCGCGCCAACTGGAAGCGGAAGACCGGCGCCATCAAGAACCTGGAGCTGTGGAAGGAGCTGGACGGACTCCTCGACCGCCACGACCTCGTAGCCCGCTGGGTCCGCGGACACGACGGACACCCCGAGAACGAGTACGTCGACTTCCTCGCGACCACCGCCGCCGCCGAACAGAGCCGCTCCGACGGCCTCACGGAGTCGGGCTTCTCCGCCTGGCTGGAGGACGAGCGCGAGAAGGGGCACTACCTCGACTACATGGAGTTCGAGCCCCCCGAGGCGCGCTACCCGTACACAAAAGAAGAAGGGGCCTGAGTCGCAGCGAACTGCTTCTCAGGCCCCTTCCGCGGCGGGACGTTTTCGGGCTCACGAGCCCGCTCCGCTCCCACTACGCTGGCGGAAGTCTGGTCCGTGCTTGGGACCGCCTTCGTGAAGGCGGCTGGACCTGTCTTCCTTCTCCTCCGTCTGTAGTCACGCGGTCCGCGACCGGAGGTGCCCCGAGCTCTCAGGGCTTTTCGGCGGGGGCCAGCGACCTCCCCCGTCGGACTCCCCAGCCATCCCAAGGACCGGGTCGTCTGCCTTCGCTACGCCGTCGCGTCCGAAGACCCACGTTTCAGTTTCATCTGAGGGATGACCAACGCCATCGATCTCGATGAGCCGCATCTGAAACGCGAAGGATAGATACACCCCCTGGAGGTGGAGAGCAAGGGTCGGCCAAACAAACGATCGTCGGAGAGCGATTAGGCCACAATCCATTGCTGCACAACCGTTTATGGGATCGCCAAATGTTTCCTCGGCTCGGTCGAGAAGCGTGAACGGAAACGAATGATTTCCCCGGGGCGCGTGCCGGACTGCAGGCACGTTCCGGGAACGCCATGCGGAAAAGTGCGACCCGACAACGGGCCTCGACGGACATGTTCGGAGGCCCCGCACGCACGCCGTTCTTGTTGGTCAGGCGACGAGATTTTCCCGCTCAAAGACCTCGCAGAAGCGTCGAACGAACCGTTCGCCCCCTTCGGAGAGCGCGGGCGCCGCTCCCAACTCCCGCTCCAGCGAAGTGACACCCCGCCCGGCAATGCCGCACGGCACGATGGTATCGAAGTACGAGAGGTCGGATCGGACGTTGAGGGCGATGCCGTGGGACGTGATCCACCCTGACGACACGCGGATCCCGATGGCTGCCAGCTTTCCACCTGCCGTCCAGACGCCCGTCCCGGCCTCGCTCCGCTCCGCGTCGAGGCCGTAGTCCGCGGCCACGGCCATGAGGACGGCCTCGAGGTCGCGCAGATAACGATGGAGGTCCTTTCGGTCGGGCTTGAGGTCGAGGATGGGGTACGCCACCAGCTGGCCAGGCCCGTGATAGGTGACGTCACCACCGCGCCCGGCCTCGAACAGCTCGATCCCCAACCGGCGTCGCTCCTCGGCATCGACGAGGATGTGAGCCGGATCCGTGCTCGACCCCAGTGTGATGACGTGGGGGTGCTCGAGAAGGACCAGGGTGTCGGGAATGACTCCCGCCCGGCGGTCGTCGACCAACTCCGCCTGGAGCTCCAGCCCCTCGGCGTAGGGTACCAGGCCCGGCCGGAGAACCCTCAGCGGACGCCCGTCACCTTCCATGGTGTCCCATCCCGCGCCGGAGGCCGGCGCTCGCCGCCCGTCAGGCGTCTTCGGGGAAATCCTCCAGCATCTCCTTGAGCCGGGACAGGAAGCGGGCGGCGTCGGCGCCATCCACGATCCTGTGATCGTACCCGAGGGAGAAGAGCGACCGCTTGCGGATGGCCATGGAGTCCGTGCCCGTGTTGGGGTCGGTCACGACGACCACGCGCTTCTCGATGGCGCCCGTCCCCAGGATGGCCGAGGTCCCCTTGGGAATCACCGGCATACCCACCATCGTCCCCAGGACCCCGGGGTTGGTGATGGAGAACGTGGCACCCTGGATCTCTCCGGGCTGGAGCTTCCGATCCCTGGCTCGGGTCGCGAGGTCGACGATCTTGTTGCCGATCCCCACGAGGCCGAGATGGTCGGCGTCGTGGACCACCGGGACGATGAGCCCCGGGTTCAGGTCCACGGCCATGCCGAGGTTCACGTTGCCCCGGTAGATGACGTTGTTGCCCGAGATGGTCGAGTTCACCGAGGGAAACTCGTGCAGGACCCGGGACACTGCCCAGGCGACGAAGGCCGTGTAGCTCACCTTTGCGCCCTGGGCCTGCCAGCGCGGCTTGTTCGCCGCCCGGATCCGATCGATGGCCGAGAAGTCGATCTCGATGAACGAATGGACGTGCGGAGCGATGCGCTTCGCGATGACCATATGCTCCGCCGTGAGCCGACGGATCTTGTCCATGGGCTCCACCGTGTCGGCGGAGCGCACGGGGAACTCGGGGTGCTGGACCTCCTTGTAGAAGGTGGTCCAGAGATCCGAGGGTGCCGACGCCGCCGCCGGCTGCTTGGCGGGCTTCGGCTGTTCCTGCTTGGCCGGGGCGGCCGGCTCGGCAGCGTCCCCTCCGTCCTCGATGAAGTCGAGGATGTCCTGCTTCGTCACCCGGCCGGCGTGGCCCGTCCCGGGGACCGACTGGATGTCGACGCCGTGCTCTTCGGCGATCTTGCGAACCACCGGTGTCGACCGTGTACGCAGACGCTCCTCGGCCGTCTGGGGGCCGCCGGTGGACGCCGGAGCCGACGATGGAGCGGCCGCTGCGGGCGCCGGGGCCTCGGGTTCGGGGGAAGCTTCCGGCGTGTCGTCCTCGGCCGGCGCTTCGGCTTCGGCCTCGGCAGCGTCCGAACCTCCATCCGACACCGCGACTCCGCCCTCCGTGTCGATGTACGCCACGATGGTGCCGACCTCGACGGTCTCCCCCTCTTCGACGGCGATCTCGACCAGCGTACCCGACGCCGGTGCGGGAATCTCCGCGTCGACCTTGTCGGTGGAGATCTCCAAGATGGGCTCGTCGCGTTCGACGGCATCACCCACCGACTTGAGCCATTGCGAAACGGTCCCCTCGGCGATGGACTCGCCCATCTGGGGCATCGGGACGTCAATACGAGACACGCTCGATCACTCCGTTGTCTTGTTGCGGAGGCCGACGGTTCGGCCCTCTAGTACGCAGCCAGGTAGCGAGCCGCCTTCACGACGTCGTCTACCTGAGGTAGAAAGTAATCCTCCAGCGATCCTGAGTAAGGCACCGGCGCATCGATGGCGGTGACCCGGAGCATCGGCGCGTCCAGCCACTCGAACGCCTTCTCACTCACCCGCATGGCAATCTCACCCGCGATCCCGCCCGTCCGGGTGTCCTCGTGGACGATGAGGAGGCGGTTGGTCTTCTTGACGCTTTCGACGATGGCGTCGTCATCCATGGGCAGCAGCGTCCTCAGATCGATGATCTCCACCGAGAGACCGTCTTCGCTCTCGAGGGTCTCTGCTGCCTCGGCACTCTTGTGGACCATGGAACCGTAGGTGACCACGGTGAGATCCTTCCCTTCCCGGACCGTACGTGCCTTGCCCAACGGAACCACGTAGTCCTCGTCGGGCAGGACCTCGCGCAGAGCAGGCGCACGGTACAGTCCCTTGTGCTCTTCGAAGAGGACGGGGTTGTCGTCGCGGATGGCCGCCTTGAGGAGGCCCTTGGCGTCGTATGCACTGCTGGGGTAGACGATCTTGAGCCCCGGCGTGTGGAAGAACGCCATCTCCACGTTCTGGGAGTGGAAGGGTCCTCCGCGATTGCCACCCCCCACCGGACCGCGGATGACCAAGGGCATGGGCCCGGCACCCCGGTACAAGGAGGTCGCGATGTAGTTGGTGATGACGTCGTACGCCGGTGAGATGAAGTCCATGAACTGGATCTCCACCACGGGCCGGAGCCCCATGTGGGCCGCCCCTGCGGCGGCACCCGTAAACCCCCCTTCGGCGATGGGCGTGTCGATGACACGGTCGGCACCGAAGTGATCGAGAAAGCCCCGCGTGACCTTGAAGGCCCCGCCGTACACCCCGATGTCCTCACCCAGGAGCAGGACGGACGGATCGGCGCTCATCTCCTCGAAGAGCGCCTCGCTGATGGCTTCCAGGAGCGTGACGGGCTCGCCACGCTTGGTCTTGAGCAGGTGTTCGGGGGCTTCGATCTCGAGCGTGGTCGTCATGAGGGAGCAACGGCTGGGTCGGGGGCTTCGCTCCGTGTCCACGGGCGGGGCACACGGACATCGGTGTAGACGTCGTCCACGGCGTCGGGGCCGTGGGGCTTCGGCTCGTCGATGACCTTCTCCGCCGCCACCCGACACGCCTCGAAGACGTCCTCGTCGATGGCGTCGAGCTCGGCCTCCGTGGCCCACTCGTTCACGAGCAGGCGACGCCGATACTGGTCGATGGGATCCTTCTTCTCCCACTCGGCGATGAGCGCGGGATCCACGTACTCCTGCGGATCGTGCTGCGCGTGGCCCAGCCGGCGGAAGTAGCGCAACTCGACCAACCGCGTTCCTTCGCCGGATCGGACGAGGGCCGCCGCGCGCCGGACGGTGTCGAAGACGGCGAGGACGTCGGTCCCGTCCACGGAGTCGGCGCCGATGCCGTACCCTGGCCCCTTCTCGGCGAAGCTCGCCACGCGGGTGTTCTTGTGCGTCGGCGTGGAGAACGCCCACTGGTTGTTCTCCACCATGAGGATCATGGGGCAGCGCTGGACAGCCGCGAAGTTCAACCCCTCGTGCCAGGCGCCCGTCGAGGAAGCCCCATCTCCGTAGAAGACCATTCCCACGCGCTCCTCGCCCCGGAGGCGGAAGCTGAGCGTGATTCCGGCCATGATCTCGATCATGGTGCCCAGCGGCGATACCGGCCCCACGAAGCCCTTCTGGAAGTCGAACCAGTGCACGTTGGCTTCCCGCCCCCGGGTCGGTCCGGACCCTTTCGCCATGTATTGGCGGAAGAAATCCTCGAGTACGCCACCGAAAAGGAACAGGGCACCGGCGGCCCGCACGGTATGGGCGAGGAAGTCTCCGGTGCCGTCATCCCGACGACGAAGCGCGTAGGCGGCACCCACGGCGCCCGCCTCCTGACCGAGGGAGCGGTACAGGCCTCCGGTCACGTGGCCCTGCTTCTGAAGGATTTCCAGGCGCTCTTCAGCCGTGCGTGTAAGCCGTAACGCACGGTAGAGCTCGTGCAGCTCCTGGCGCCCAAGACCGTAGGAGTCCCGCTCAGACATGGTGGCTGGCAGGCGTGGTTGCCGCGCGATGGCGGATCAAGGGGTCAGTTGCCCTCGTTTCCGGAATTGCCTTCGTTGCCCGCAGGCGGGGGCGTCTCGCCGGTCGTACCGGGAATCACCGGCTCTGGCGCGGTCTGGACCGCCGGGGCATCCACCTGGATGACCGACTCCGGAGCCGCGGAACGGGACGACATGATGGAGAGCACGAGGGCGAGGATCATGAAGGCGGCGCCCGCCGCCCACGTCGCACGCGTGAGCACGGTGGTGGCTTGACGCCCGCCGAGGACTCCGTCGGCCATGGTGCCGCCACCCCCGCCGACGGCGGCGAGACCGCCCCCCTTTCCGGCCTGGAGCAGGATCACGACGGACAAGAACAAGCCGTCGAGCACCATGACGGCCAACAAGAAACCATACATCGGAACCGTTTTCCCTTCAGAATGAGTCGTTAAACGTCGAAAGGGCCGGAAACAGTGTCAACGGGCCTGACCGGCCGCCCGTGCAATGGCCGCGAAAGAGCCAGGATCCAAACTGGCCCCACCGACCAGGACACCGTCGACGTCCGTGGCCGCCATGAGTTCCTCGGCATTCTCCGGCTTCACCGATCCTCCGTAGAGGATCGGTACCCTGGCCGCCCGCCCGCCACCCAGGGCAGCCGTGAGACGAGCCCGCAGCGTCGCGTGGGCGGCGCTGGCGTCCTCCGGCGTCGCCGTCTCACCGGTGCCGATGGCCCAGACGGGCTCGTAGGCCACGAGGAACCTCGATCCCTCCGAGTCGAGCTCGGGAAGCGCGGCGTCCAGCTGTCGAAGAATGACCTCGTCGACCCGACCCGCGCGACGCTCCTCCAACGTCTCGCCGACGCACAGGACGGGCACCAGACCATGCCTGCGGGCCGCAGCGACCTTGCGGGCCGTCTCCTCGTCGGTCTCGCCGAAGACATGCCGCCGCTCCGAGTGCCCGACGAGGGCGAACTCCGCTCCGGCGTCGGCGGCGATGGGCGCCGACGTCTCGCCGGTGAACGCGCCCGAGTCCTCCCAATGGATGTTCTGAACGCCGAGACCGATGCCCTTCACCGCTGCGCCCCGCGCCAGGAACGCCGCTCCCAGGGAGGCGATGGAGGGGAAAAGGATGAGTTCATGCCCCGTCTCCAGGACCGACGCGTCGAACGCCTCGACGAAGCCACGAGTCTCGTGGGGTCCGAGGTGCATCTTCCAGTTACCGGCGGTGACCGCCATTACTGCTCCTATCCGTCGTTGTCGCTCAGTGCCGTAACACCGGGAAGGTCCGCGCCCGCGATGAGCTCCAGGGACGCCCCGCCACCCGTGGATACGTGCGTCAGCCGGTGGCCGACGCCGGCCCGCTCCGCCGCAGCCGCCGAATCCCCTCCGCCGAGGACGCCCATGGCCCCGGCGTCGCACGCGTCGGCCACGGCCTCGGCCACGGCGATGGTGCCCTGGGCGAAGGGCGTCATCTCGAAGACGCCCATGGGTCCGTTCCAGAAGATCACCTTGGCCTCGCTCACCATCTCGGCGAATCGGGCTCGGGTGCGGGGACCGATGTCGACGATCTTGTCGACCCCGCCCACGTCTTCGCGGTCCGTCACACGCGTCGAAGCGTCCTCCTCCACGGCGTCGGCGACGACGCAGTCGACGGGGAGCACGATGGTTTCCCCGCCCTGCTCGATGAGGTCCTTGGCCAGGTCGATGGAGTCCTCTTCGACCAGGGACTCCCCGGTGTCGAGACCGAGAGCGCGGAAGAAGGTGTTGGCCATGGCACCTCCGATGAGGAGGCGGTCGACTCGGGGCAGAAGTGCGGAGATCACTCCGATCTTCGTCGAGATCTTCGCCCCGCCGATGATGGCGAGGAACGGACGGTCGGGCATCCGGAGTACGCCCTCCAGGTAGCGGAGCTCGCGGGCCATGAGCAGTCCGGCCACGGCTTCGTTGCCCTTCGCCTTCATGGCGCGAGCCAGACCGGCGGTGGAGGCGTGCGCCCGGTGCGCCGTCCCAAAGGCGTCGTTGACGAAGAGGTCGCCCAACTCGGCCCACGCCGACGCGAGCTCCGGCGCATCCTTCGTCTCGCCGGGGTGAAAACGCGTGTTCTCGAGGAGGACGACCTGCCCCGGCGCCGCATCCGCCACCGCTGCAGCCGCCGCCTCGCCGTGCGTCTCGCCTACGAAGCTCACCGGGTACTCGAGGAGTTCACCGATGCGACGCGCCACGGGTGCCAAGGAGTACTCCGGTCGTACCTCGCCCTTGGGCCGGCCCAGGTGCGACAAGAGCACGACCTTGGCGCCGGCATCACAGAGCACACGCAAGGTGGGGAGCGACGCCCGGATTCTCTGGTCGTCGGCGACGTCGCCGTCGTCGAGGGGGACGTTGAGATCCGCCCGTACCAGGACGGTGCGGCCCTCGAGCCGCGAAGGTTCGAGGTCCGTCAGGCTTTTTTTGATCAATGGTCGACTACTCGGGTGAGAAGATTCTCCCCAGGTCGTCGACGTAGGCGCGCCCTTCCGGCGTCAGATCCGTCCGCTCACTCGAAACCCAGCGGACGAACGTGATGTCGGGGCCGCTACCGTAATCCCAGAACTCGGTCAGCCGGCCAGAGCCACCGTCGACGATGTGGATGGTCTCGGGTCCTCCGAAACGTACCCACACCTCGCCGGCATCACCAACCACACCACCCAGGGCCAGGTCGGCATAGGTGGCCCGGCTGAGGTGCTCGACCCACCGCTCGTTCACCGCCGTATCCGGCGCCCTGTCCTTGGTCGCCCAGTAATTCTCTTCCCAGACCCGACGTTCCGCGGCCGTGAGGCGTCGGTAGTGCTCCCGATCTTCCGGACCGAGGAGCACCGCCACGTTGGCCAACTCGTCTCGACGGGCTCCGTCCATTCGCCCGAGGGCGGCTCGGAACAAGGCCTCCGCTTCTTCCGAACGATCGAGTCGATGAAGGGCCATCCCGGCAAGGAGCAGGCCGTCGGGGTGACCACCGGACACGCGGGTGAAGCGCCGAGCGGCCAGGAGCAGGGCGTCCCACCGGCCCGCCTCGGCCAGCGTCACCAGGAATCCGACGTTGGCCTGGGCGTGGGGAGCGTAGGCCTCGATGGCCGCACGGAACGACGCCATCATGAGCGTCAGGTCGGCGGAGCTGTTCTCCCGCAGTTCGAAGCCCGCATCGAATACGCCCTCCATCTCCGAGGGACACAGGTAGTTCCAGGCGATGAGGCGCTCGACCGATGCATGTCCGGTGCCGGTGCCTCCCGAGTAGCGCGCGGCGTTGCACGACGCCGTACCGAACGCCGCGGCCTGGACTCGTCCCACGCCGTGGGAGGCCCGCCAGTTGTCGCGCACCAGTGAGCCCCGCTCGTAATGCAGTTGGGCGACCACCCAGCCGCTGGGCGCAGCTTCGTCACGGACAGCCATCTGCAGTCCGCGCTCGAAAAGCTGACGGGCCTCGGCCCGCACGCCCTGGCGCAGCCGGATGCGGCCGAGGGCCAGCAGCGATGCCGGCGTCTCCGACCCTCGATCCACCGCAGCACTCAAGGCGTCTCCGACCGCTGTACGCCACTCGGTGGGCGTCACGGAAGCCGGAGCCACCCCCTCGAGGATGGCCGCAGCCGGTCCGTACCGCTCGATGACCGACGGATCGTCGATGGCGGCTTCGAGGCTCACCGCCGCGGCAGCGAGTGCCTCGTCGGCCGAGGCCCCGTCCCATTGCACCTCGTCCACCGCCTCCACGTCGAGGGGCGTGCTCAGGTGCCACCACTCCGTCTGGTCGAGGGTGGGTAGGCTCATGGGATCGACGACGGGCGCCAGCGAGCGCGGCGCCGCACGAGCGGGGTCCGGCTGGAAGAGGACCGGGAACTCGATCCACAACGCCACCGGCTGGCCACTCTGGAGCGCCGGCACGAAGCGGAAGTTCGGCGCGACCTGAACTGCCACCCGGTCGAGGGACTCGAAGCCCGACGACTCCATGACGGACGGTTCACTGACCCTCCCCTGCTCATCCACACGCATCCTGAGGCGAACGACGCCGCCGATCTGGCCGCGTTGGAGCGCGTCGGGATACTCGTCCTGAAGCATCTGCTCGGCGCCCTCTCGATCGAGCATCTGAGGCGGGATGCGCGTTGCGTCGGGCAGCAGCGTGGGCTGGGGCTCCTCCACGGGAGCCGTTTCGACCACCGCCGGCTCGAGGGGTTCGGGCGGCGCCTGAACTGGACTGAGCTCGACGCCCCGGATGGGCTCGCGCTCTTCTTCCTGGACGGGCTCCACCACGACGGGCGACTCTTCCGGCCCGAGCACGCCGATGAGACGCACCAGGGAGGCCCGCGCCGACGGGACGGCCGCGCCCCCGAGGAGAAGGGCGATGAGGGCCGCCGCGGCGATGTGCCTCCGTCGGGCGGATCGCTGTCGCACCGGCTCCTCCGCCCAGGCCCGCGCCAACTCGGCCCTGAGTTCGGGGACGAACGACGCGCGTTCTTCGTATCGGATGGACGAGAGCTCCGCATCCAACGACTTGAGGTCGTCGGGCAGATTCCCGTCTGGGAAGTCGAAAAGGTCGGTCATGGATCTATGGTTTCGGCCTCGTCCGCCTCGATGGACGCCTTCAATCGCTTGAGGGCCCGGTGGAGACGAACGGCGACCGCGTTATTGCTGATGCCGAGGTGCTCGGCGATCTCTGCGTTGTCGAGTCCTGCACCGTACCGGAGGCTCAGCACCTCCTGGTCGGCCTTCCTCAGGGTCCGCGCTCCGTTCAGGAGCCGCTGGATCCGTTCCTGCTTGATGACGCGCTCCTCGTGGGACGGAATCTCCGCCACGAGATCCGGGATCCGGTCCAACGACACGTGAAGCGACCCTTTTCGTTGAAGGGACCGCAAATGGTCGGTGACCGCGTTCCGGGCGATGCGCAACAACCAGGTCTTCGGCGAGGCCCGCCCGGGATCGTACCGGTGGAAGGCCCGTAGCGCCTTCATGAACACCGTCGACGTCACGTCTTCGGCGACCTCGCGGGTCGCGACCCTGAAGCGCACGTAGCGATACACGGCGCTCTGGTATTCGACGTACCACTCCTCGAAATCGCCGGGGAGGGAATCTTCGGTGCGCGTGGCGCGCTTCACGGGCCCTCGACGGGCTACCTCCGACTCGATTGGCATCGCTCTCCTGTACGTAGGCCCCGACCCGAAGTTACACCCCCGGGCGGGGCCTACGACAGCGCGGAGTCGGGCCCGTGAGCCCGGTGTCAGTCAGGGCTCAGAGGCGCTCGCCGACGTACTTCACCAGGTCGACGACACGGCAGGAGTAGCCCCACTCGTTGTCGTACCACGCCAGGACCTTGACCATGCGGCCGTCCATAACGGCGGTCGAGAGCGCGTCGACCACCGAGCTGTGGGGATTGCCTGTGTAGTCGATGGAGACGAGGGGCTCGTCGGAGACCCCGAGAATTCCTTCCATCGGACCCGCCGCGGCGGCGCGCATGGCGTCGAGGACCTTCTCCTCGGTGACGTCCTCCTCCAGGTGGGCGACCAGGTCCACCAAGGAGACGTCGGGCGTCGGGACGCGAATGGCCATCCCGTCGATGCGTCCGTCCACCTCAGGGAGGACCAGCCCGGTGGCCTTGGCGGCCCCCGTGGTGGTCGGAATCATGGACACGGCGGCGGCGCGGGCCCGGCGAAGGTCCTTGTGGGGCAGATCGAGGATCCGCTGGTCGTTGGTATACGCGTGGATGGTCGTCATCAACCCGTGGCGGAACCCGAAACTGTCACTGAGAACCTTCACGACCGGGGCGAGGCAGTTGGTGGTGCAGCTCGCGTTGGAGATGATGTGGTGGTTCTCCGGGTCGTACGCGTCGTGGTTCACACCCAACACAACGGTGATGTCCTCGTTCTTGGCCGGGGCCGAGATGATGACCTTCCTGGCCCCGCCCTGGAGATGCTTCGAGGCCCCGTCGCGATCGCGGAAGATTCCCGTGGCTTCGATGACGATGTCGACGCCCAGGTCGCCCCATGGCAGCTTGGCGGGATCACGTTCGCTGAGGACCTGGATCTCGTCGCCGTCGACCACCAGCCCGTTGTCGCTGACCTCCACGGACCCCGGATAGCGACCGTGTACCGAGTCGTAGCGGAGAAGGTGGGCGAGGGTCTTCGCGTCGGTGAGGTCGTTGACGGCGACGAAGTCGACGTCGGTGCGGCCCGACTGCTTGGCGCTGCGGAGGACGTTGCGTCCGATGCGGCCGAAGCCGTTGATCGCTGCTCGGATCGCCATGGGTCTGGGGTCTCCCGATCTATGGGGTTTAGGGGGTGTCGCGTGCGGTGGTTCGGGTCCTGCTCAGAAGACTTTTAAGATAACGCATCGGACTCCGCCTCCCAGGCGCAAAGGCGCATGGTCAAGGCGCGAAGGCGCGCCCTCCAGGCGCGAAGGCGCATGCTCCAGGCGCAAGGGCGCACGCTCCCGGCGCCAGCGAGCACCGCGCGGCCGAGCGGATCCCCGTCGACGTCGTCACGCGGCGCGGCCTCCGAGGTCACGCCCGGGCAGGGCCCTGGCGAAGGCGAGGAGCCGGACTTCGGCGGCACCCGCCTCCTGGAGGGTGGCGGCTGCTTCGAGTCCCGTAGCCCCGGTGGTCAGGACATCGTCGACGAGGAGGACGGCCCGGTCCCGGACCGCATCCGCGTCGGGCCCCGCACCGAAGGCTCCGCGCACGTTCTCTGTCCGGCGTTCGGGGGACAGTGCGGTCTGCGAGGTTCCACCCCGACGACGGAGCAGGACCCCGTGGGCCGAGGTCCCCCCGAGTCGATCCGCCACCACGTCCGCGAGGAGAGCCGCCTGGTTGTACCCGCGTGCACGGACACGCGACGCCGTGGTGGGAACCGGCACGATCACGGCCCGGGAGACGAAGGGCCGCCATCCGACGGCACGAGCCATGCGCCGACCCATGAAGTCGGCCACCTCGGGCCAGCCCTCGTACTTGAGCGCGTGCACGAGATCCGTGGCCGGGGGTGTCAGGACGCAGGCATGGCGCGCCGCAGCGAGGGCCGGGGTCCAGGATCGACACTCGAGGCAGGACGTGGCCACGCCCTCATCGCCGAGAGCGCGTCTGGATCCGACGGGGGCGTGGCACCGGCCACAACGGGGCCAGCTCCCGCCACGAAGCCGCGTCCGACAGCGAGAGCATACCGGCGGGGGACGCTCGTCCCACGGGCCGGACGCCGGGATCCAGGCACGACACGCCACACACCCCGTGGGCAGGAGGAAGTCGAGGATCCCCTGCAGCCCCACCCTGGACTACCGGAGCGCGACGATGGCCCGCATGGCCTCCACGGGAGCCTCCCTCCCCCACCACCGTTCGAACGAAACGGCGCCCTGCTGCACGAGCATCTCGAGGCCGTCCGTCGCCCGGATGCCCGCCTGTTCGGCGGCTCTCACGAAGGAGGTCGTATGGCGTCCGTAGACCAGGTCCATGGCCGCGCCCGCACGGTTCAGGATGTGGAAGTCGATGGGACTGGCATCGCCCTCGTGGAGGCCGAGGCTCGTCGCGTTGACCACCAGGTCGAAGTCCTCGCCCTCCAACTCGCGGAGCACGGGGATGACCCGCGCGCGCTGGCCTCCGATCCTGCGCGCCACGGCCCGGGCCCGCTCCTGGGTCCGGTTGTAGACGCACACCTCGTCGGCGTCCTCCTGCAACAGCCCCAGAAGGGCGGCCCGCGCCGCTCCACCGCCTCCGAGGAGGAGCGCGCGGAGACCGGCCACCGGAACGTCGAGGAAGTCTCGAAGGGCCCGTCGGAACCCATCCACGTCCGTGTTGTCCCCATGGACGCGCCCGGCTTCGTCACCCCAGAAGGTGTTGCACGCCCCCGTGCGGCGAACCGCCTCGGAACGGACGTCCAGAAGCGTTGCTGCCTTCTCCTTGTGGGGGATGGTCACGTTGCCGCCGCCACCGGCCTGGGCGAGGCCTCGCATGAACCCCGCGAGGTCTTCGGGACCGCAGCGGACAGCCACGTAGACGCCATCGACACCGGCGGCGTCGAAGGCTGCGTTCTGGAGTTCGGGAGAGGCCGAATGGGCGATGGGATCGCCCAGGAGCGTCAGGACGCGCGTTCGTGCGGTGATGATCATGGTTCGACCACCGGCGCGATGCGGTGCAATGCACGCGTCACGAGATCTTCGATGACATCGAAGGTTCGCAGGTACTCTTCGTCCGTCCCCCCGATGGGGTCGGGCACCCCCGTCAGGTCCAGGGTCGCCTCCTCGCCCTCGGCGAAGGACGTCAGCACCGCCCCGCGCTCACCCGCTCCGAGCTCCACCACGCGGACGAGATGGCTCGCCGACATGGTGAGGAGGAGATCCGCTTCGGCGGCGTTGTCGGCGTGAGAAGCGTCGCCTGGTGCCCCGTCAGGTCCAGGCCGCGCTGACCCGCCGCCCGCACGGCCCCGCCCGACGGGGCTCCCCCGTCGTACGCGGCGACGCCGGCAGACGCCACCTCGACCTGTGCCCACCCTCGTTCCTCGACACGCTTTCGGGCGATGGCTTCGGCCATGGGACTCCGACAGGTGTTGCCCGTGCACACGAAGAGGAGCCGGAAGGGGCCCGTGTCAGTCGATTCGAGTTCCATGGATCTCCGGAATGGCACAGCGTAGTCGGTCGATGGGAATCGCCCCGTCCCGCAGCAAGACAGGGGTCGGTCCCGTGCAGTCCACCACCGTCGACGGGGCCGACGGTGGCAATGTCCCCGCGTCCAGGAGCATCGCACCCTCCGCGCCGAGTCGTAGAAGAAGCTCGCGCGCCTCCCCTCCGGAGGAAACCGGAGGCTCCCCGGGGGCATTGAGGCTCGTCGATATGAGCGGAGCCTGGAAGGCCGCCAGGAGGGCGGCCACCACCGGATGGGGACTTACCCGGACACCGACGGTGCCGCGTGGACTCCTCACGCCGTCGGGGAACGTCCCGTCAGGATCGTCCAGGACGAGGGTGACGGATCCGGGCCAGAACAGTGCCGCCAGCTCGAGGGCGGCTTCCGTCCAGACGAGCCCCGGTGCGTCGCCGGCGTCGGACACCAAGGCCAGCATGGGCTTATCCGCCGATCGGCCCTTCGCCCGGCGCACCGCCTCCACCGCGTCGGGGGTGCACGCACCGCCGATCCCGTAAACCGTCTCCGTGGGGTAGGCCAGTAGTCCACCCCGCCGCAGGTGCTCCACCGCCTGGGAAAGATCGAGGTCGACCTCCGCCCTCAGATCCACCACCCTCGGCCCGAGGCTCACGACGCGTCCCCGGCGCGTCCCGAGCGTTGCAGAAGAACAGCTTCCCCGATGGCCAGATCCCCCGGACGGGTGATCTTGGGGTTCACGCCCCCGTCGTCGACCATCCGGACGCGGATTCCCTGAGTCTCCACCAGCGCGGCATCGTCGGTAGCCGCCTGGCCGGCGGCGGCGTACGCGGCGCGGAGGGCGGCCGCCGGGAAGGTCTGAGGCGTGTGGGCGTGCCAAAGGCGGGCTCGTTCGGGCGTGGATTCGATGAAGGCCTCGCCGTCGACCACTTTCATGGTGTCGACGGCGGGAGATCCGGCCACCGCCCCTACCCCGTTGGCAGCCAGGTCGAAACAGCGACGCACAACGGACTCCAACACCAGCGGCCGGGCGGCATCGTGAACCGCGATGACGTCCAGATCGGGTGGCAGGGCGGCCAGGCAGCACGCCACCGACTCGCCTCGTGTCGCGCCCCCCGCCACCACCCGGACCCGGGGATCGAGCCCCGTCAGCCAGGACGGCGGGTCCCGGGCGTCGTCGGACGCCAGGGCGACCACCACGGAGACCACCCGCGAGTCCGACAGGAAGGGCCGCAGAGCGCGCACGAGGACGTACTCGCCAGCGAGGTGGAGAAAGGGCTTCTTCGCACCGCCCATGCGCCGTCCCGAACCCGCAGCCGGTACGGCGACTCCAGCCCGGATGTCCGGATCGGTCACGGCCCGAAGCCGCCGTTACCCTCCGGAGCCGGGCCTCCGTGGGCCGACGGCATGACGGACTCGAAGCGGGTGTGGGCCTTGTGGAAGTACAGGTTCACCACGCCCGTCGGCCCATTCCGTTGTTTCGCCACGATGAGCTCCGCCTTGCCCTCGAGTTCGTGTCGATTCTCGGCCGAAGCGTAGTACTCGGGACGGAACAGGAACATGACTACATCGGCATCCTGCTCGATGGAGCCCGACTCTCGGAGATCCGAAAGCATGGGGCGCTTGTCCGTCCGCTGTTCCGGCCCACGGCTGAGCTGGGAGAGGGCGACGAGCGGAACTTCGAGCTCCCTGGCCAGGGCCTTCAGACTTCGGGAGATCTGACTCACCTCCTGGACCCGGCTTTCCGCCTGCCCGGTGCCGGACATGAGCTGCATGTAGTCGATGACCAGCATGCCCAGGTCCTTCCCGTCGGAGCGCAGGTCGGACTGGATCCGCCGGGCCTTGGCGCGGATCTCGAGGACGTTGCTGCCCGGCTGATCGTCGATCCAGATGGGGGCCGTGTTGAGGTGGCCCGCCGCCGCGCCGAGCCGCTGGTGCTCTTCCGGCGACATGCGACCCCGGCGCAGCTTCTGGGCGTCGATCCGGCCCTCCGCGCAGAGGAGGCGCTGGACGAGCTGCTGCGACGACATCTCGAGGGAGAAGATGGCCACCGGGTGGTTATGCTTGATGGCGGCCTCCGCTGCCACGTTCAAGGCGAACGCTGTCTTCCCCAGGGAATGCCGTGCGGCGATGATGCAGAGGTCACCCTTCTGGAGCCCCGTGGTCATCCGGTCCAGGTCGGTGAAGCCCGTGGCTACGCCGGTGATGCCACCCTTGGAGTGCTGGAGCTCGTCGATGTGCTCCATGGTCTCCCAGAGGATCTCCTTGATCCAGACGAAGCCCTCCCGCTTGTGGCTCTCCGCCACCTGGAAGATCCGGGCCTCCGCCTGGTCGAGGATCTCTTCGACCTGGAGTTCCCCCTGGTCGTACACGTCGCGGATGATCTGCGACGCTTGCTCCACCAACCGTCGCAGGAGCGCCTTCTCCCGGACGATGTTGGCGTGGTATTCGATGTTGGCGGCCGTGGGGACAGCGTCCACCAGGCGGCCCAAGTAGTCCAGGCCTCCACAGGACTCGAGCTCACCGGTCTTCTTCAGCTCTTCCGCGATGGTGATGACGTCGACCACCTCGTTGCGCTGGAAGAGGCGGATCATCGCCCGGAAGATCCGTCGGTTGCCCTCCCGGTACATCATCCCGTCGGAGAGGACCTCCACGACACGGGTGATGGCGTCGCCGTCGATGAGCATCCCACCCAGGACCGCGGTTTCCGCACGCTCGGAGTAGGGCGGCTGCCGGTCGAAGACGGTGTCGGCGAAGGTGGGAGACGCTTCCATCAGGTGCGGGCGGCGGGACGTTGGGAGCCGAAGGACACGAAACTTAGCGGGGCGATGCGATGAGGAAAGCGGCCCCCGTCTCGACCCCCGCCGCACCGCGGCGCGACCGCTGCATGTCGAGTCGAGACACCCTCAACCGTCGGATCGCCGGCGAACGACGATCTCGCCTCCCTCGCCTTCGGGATGGGTGTACACGATCTCGTATTCGCCCGAGAGGGCCCCGGTCTCACCGCGCTCGCTACCCGCGGCCGGCACCGACGCTTCCACGCCCCGGCGACGTGCGGGGAGGCGACGCAAGACTCTGATGGCCTGGGGGAAG
>CALJKZ010000062.1 GCA_937983085.1 uncultured Gemmatimonadales bacterium | reverse complement strand
CCCACCCCCCCGCCCCTCGCGCTGTCGACCTCCCGCCGCCGTCCCGCCCCGGCCCCCCCCCGCGCGCGACGGGCCGAGCCACGGGCCGCCCCCCCCCGCCGGGTCGTGGAGCCCGCCGCGGCCGCCGCCCCCCGGGTCCTCCAGCGCCGCGTCGCGCCGGGCGCCGTGAGGATGATCCACGCGGTCGAGCCCATGTTCGGACCTCCGGGCACCGAGGTCACGGTGTACACGGAGAACCTCCCCATCCAGGCCGCGGTCCACCTCGGCGTGGGTGCGACCCGCACGGGGTTCGAGGCCCTCTTCACGGCGGAGCAGGGCATGTGGGGGGAGGTTTCCGGCACCATCACCATCCCTGAGAACGCTCCCGTCGACCGCGCCGTCCTTCTAGTGGCCTTCGACGCCATCTTCGCGCCCATCGGCCTGTCCCAACCCTTCCACGTGACCCGCGGCGACGGGACGCTTACCCGTACGGGCCAGGTGACCGACGAGGGGGTGGAGTGCCTCGGCTTCCGGGACGGTGACGGCTACCTCTACACGCTCATCGGAGACACCGACAGTCTCGAGCCCGGGGACGAGATCGTAGTGGACGCGCGCTACGTCGAGGCGAGCATCTGCCAGCAGGGCACGACCCTCGAGGTGGTCCGAACCGCGCCGGCGCCGGGCGGTTGACCACGAAGCTTCCCACGGTGGAGGGCGGCGCGGGCTCACGCCTCAACCGATACAGCGCCCGCATCACCCAGGAGCCGGCCCAGGCTGCGGCCAGGGCCATGCTTCACGCAGCGGGCCTCACCGCCGAGGACATGGACAAGCCCCAGGTGGGCATCGCGTCCATGTGGTGGGAGGGCAACCCGTGCAACATGCACCTCCTGGATCTCGCCGCCGAGGTGGCGGTCGGAGCGCGGAGCGCGGACCTCGTGCCCATGCGCTTCAACACGGTGGGCGTGAGCGACGGCATCTCCATGGGCACGGCGGGGATGAGCTACTCGCTGCCGTCGCGGGACCTCATCGCCGACTCCATCGAGACGGTGGTCTCGGCCCAGTGGTACGATGCCGTCGTCACCGTGCCGGGGTGCGACAAGAACATGCCGGGCTCCCTCATGGCGCTGGGCCGGTTGAACCGTCCCGGCCTCATGGTCTACGGAGGCACCATCGCCCCGGGGCGACTCGAGGGCGACGATCTGGACATCGTCAGCGCCTTCGAGAGCTACGGGCAGCTCATCTCCGGTGCCATCGACGAGGAGCGATTCGACGCGGTGGTGGCCCACGCGTGCCCCGGGCCGGGGGCGTGCGGCGGCATGTACACGGCCAACACCATGGCCGCCGCGGCGGAGGCCCTCGGCATGACGTTGCCGTTCAGCGCATCCACCCCGGCGGTGACGCAGGCGAAGAAGGCCGAGTGCCGAGCGGCGGGCGAAGCCGTCCTCGGGCTGCTCGAGGCGGACGTCCGGCCTCGTGACATCATGACCCGCGCCGCCTTCGACAACGCCTTGGCCCTCGTCACCGTCCTCGGGGGCTCTACCAACGCCGTTCTGCACCTCATCGCCGTGGCCCACTCGGTGGGCATCCGACTGACCCTCGACGACGTTCAGGCCGTGAGCGATCGGACCCCGTACCTCGCCGACCTCCGGCCCAGCGGTCGCTATCTCATGGAGGACCTCCACCGGGTGGGCGGGATTCCGGCCGTCCTCCGGCTGATGCTCGACGAAGGCCTGGTCGACGGAAGGTGCCGAACGGTCACCGGGCGCACCCTCGCCGAGAACCTCGCGGAGGTCGAGCCCTTGTCCGAGGACCAGGATGTGGTCCGTCCGGTGTCCGAACCCATCAAGGCCACGGGCCATCTCCGCGTCCTCCGGGGTTCCCTGGCGCCCGACGGCGCGGTGGCGAAGATCACCGGCAAGGAGGGTGTGCGCTTCTCGGGTCCGGCACGGGTCTTCGACCGAGAGGAGTCGGCCCTGGCGGCGCTGGAGGAAGGCGAAGTGCGGCCGGGAGACGTCGTCGTCATCCGCTATGAGGGCCCCAAGGGTGGGCCGGGGATGCCCGAGATGCTCACCATCACCTCCGCCATCATGGGAGCCGGTCTCGGCGCGTCCGTCGCCCTGGTCACCGACGGGCGCTTCTCGGGGGGCAGCCACGGTTTCGTCATCGGTCATGTGACGCCCGAGGCCCAGGAGGGTGGGCCCATCGCCCTGATCCGGGACGGCGACGGGGTGACCATCGATGCCGACGCCAACCGGATCGAGTGGGAGGTCGAGGCCGAAGAGGTCGTGCGCCGGCGGGCCGCCTGGGTCGAGCCCCCCCTAGCCGCGCAGGGCGGCGTCCTCCTCAAGTACGTCCGCACGGTATCCTCGGCGGCACGAGGGTGCGTGACGGATCTGAACGAGGGAGCGCCGTGAGGGTCGTCATCGTGGGAAGCGAGAGAGCGCTATGAAGGTCGTCGTCGTAGGAGCGGGAGGGCTCGGGAGCTACGTCGGGGCGGTTCTTTCCCAAGCCGGCCACGACGTTGCCCTGGTCATCCGCGGCGATCATCGGACCATCGTCGAGGCGGACGGGCTGCGGGTGCGGAGCCATGCCGGCGACTTCGTCGCTCGTCCCCGGTGTGTGGACTCGGCCCTCGAGGTCGAGTCGGCGGACCTGGCCTTCCTAGCCACGAAGACCTTCTCCCTCGATGACGTGGCGCCGCAGTTGGCGCACCTGGCCGGGGGCGGTGCCTACGTCGTGTCCCTTCTCACCGGCGTCACGGCGCTGGAGCGCATGGAGAAGAAGGGTGTCGCCCGGGAGCGTCTCGCGGATGGAGTCGCCTACATGACGTCCTTCCGGGTCGAGCCCGGTGTGGTGGAACGGAAGGCCGATCATCAACGCATCGTCGTGGGCCGCGGGCCTGCGGCGACGGTGGTGCAGGAGGCCTTCGCCGACACCCTCGTGGCCATCGAGATCGCCGACGAGGTCAAGGTCGAGCTGTGGCGGAAGATGGCCGTCGTCTGCTCGCTTTCGGTGCTCTGCGCCCTGGCCGACCGGAACATGGGGTCGGTGCGGCGGCATCCCTTCGGCGCCGACCTCCAGCGTGCCGCCATCAGCGAGGTCCTGGCTGTGGGGAGGGCGCAGGGGGTGGCGATCCCGCCCGAGGCCGACCTGGAGATCGACGCGATCCTCCACGAGTTCCCGGACGACTTTTTCCCAAGCGTCATCCACGACCTCAACCAGGGCCGGCGGACGGAGATGGACGATCTGGGGGGCGCCGTCTCGCGACTGGGGCGGGAGGCGGGGGTGTCGACGCCCCTCCACGATGCCGGGACGCTGGTGGTGCAGACCGCCGAGGCTACTCCGCGCGGTCGGGTCGGCCGCTGAACTCGGCCCGGAGCGTCTGAGGATCCCACCCGGCGTCCCGGTCCAGGTCGTCGTCCTGGAGGTCCGCCGCCAGCATCCGCTCCAGGTCTTCGATGCGTCGCCGGGCGGCGGTGATGTACGCCGACTCCTCCTCGCCCTTCATGGTCGCCAGGTAGGCGAGTGACTCCTGGTCGTGCCGGAGGAACTTCTGGGTGGCCCGCTCGGCGTGGTACGCCCGGAACCCCATCTCCCGCATGACGTCGCTACCGAGGCGCAGCGAGGAGTCGAGGGCTTCCCGGTACACGTACTTCACCCCGGCGTCGTAGAGGTCGTAGGCGTCCCTCCACTCGAAGGCCCGGGCGAAGATCTCCAGGTTGGGGAAGTGCTTCCGGGCCGTCTTCACCACCTCGAGGTTGGTCTCCGGTGAGTCCAGGGCCACCACGAGCATGCGGGCTTCCGCCGCGCCGGCGGTCTCGAGGAGATCGTGTCGGGTGGCGTCGCCATAGTAGACCTTCAGGCCCATGCGCCGGAGGAGCTCCACCTGGTCCGAGTCCACGTCGAGGACGGTGGTGCCGATGCCCTGTGCCTTCAACAGGCGACCCACGGTGGAGCCGAAGCTCCCGAAGCCCGCGACGAGGACCGGGTTGTGCTCGTCGATGACGTCGGCCTCGCGGTCCACCGTCGTGCGCGTGCCCACCCGGGGCTGGAGGATCCGCTCGTTGAAGACCAAGAGGAGCGGCGTGACGGCCATGGAGAGCGCCACCGACGCCACCAGGGGGTCCGTGATCTCGCCGCCGAGGACGCCCTCCTGGCTGGCGAAGGAGAGGAGCACGAAGGCGAACTCTCCCACCTGCGGGAGGGCGAAGGCGAAGAGGAAGGCCTGGTCCGTGCCGAGCTTGAACGCCCGGGCCAGCCCGATGAGGACGGCGAACTTGAGCGTGATCATGCCCGCGGTGAGTCCCGCGATGAGCCCGGGCTCGCTCCCGATGAGCCCGAAGTCGATGGACGCGCCCACCGAGATGAAGAAGAGCCCGAGGAGCAGGCCCTTGAACGGCTCGATGTCCGCCTCGAGCTCGTGGCGATACTCGCTGTTGGCCAGCACGACGCCCGCGAGGAAAGTGCCGAGGGCCGGGCTCAACCCGACCTGCGTCATGAGGAGGGCGATGCCGATGACGAGGAGGAGGGATGCCGCGGTGAAGACCTCCCGCATGCGCACCCGACCCAGGATGCGGAAGAAGGGCCGCAGCAGATACCGTCCTCCCACGATGATGGCTGCCACGGCGCCCAGTACCGCCAGCGCCCGGCCCCATCCGGGCAGCCCCGAGATCCACGTCTCGGCGGCGTGGTGCTCGTCGCCGCTGAGCTCCATGTGCTGCGTGGCCAGGAGCGGCATGAGAGCCAGCATGGGAATGACGGCGATGTCCTGGAACAGGAGCACCGAGAATGCGCTCTGCCCTCCCGAGCTCTTGAGGAGTCCCTTCTCGGCGAGGGTCTGGAGGACGATGGCCGTCGACGAGAGGGCGATGATCATGCCCACGGCCAACGCTTGCTGCCACGGCAGGCCGAGGGCCAGGCAGATCCCGGTGACCAGCGCCGTCGTGATCCCCACCTGGAGCCCGCCGAGCCCGAGGATGGGAGCCCGGAGCCGCCAGAGCAGGGAAGGCTCGAGTTCGAGTCCGATTACGAAGAGCATCATGACCACGCCGAACTCGGCGAAGTGCATGACGTCCTCGCCCTCGGCGCCAACGAAGCCGAAGACAAAGGGACCGATGACGACACCGGCCAGCAGATAGCCGAGGACCGAACCCAGGCCGAGGCGCTTGGCCAGTGACACGGCCACCACCGCTGCCGTGAGGTAGACGAAGGCCTGGGTGAAGAAGGTCTCGGTGCTCACGAGACGAGCCGCGAGACGAAGCCGTTGATGGTGATTGCGCCGGACAGCCGCTCGCGCTCCGCGTCGTCGGGCTCTCCGGCGAGGAGGGCCTCGAGGAGCGCGCGGTACCGTTCTCCTTCCTCCGCGATGCCCTGCTCATCCAGCCGGTGCGTGCCGAACACGACGAACGGCGGCAGGAAGCGCATGCCGCACAGTTCGGCTGTCTGCTCGATGGGGGCGAGGAGCTGACGAACGGTGAAGCGATTGTACCCAGCGGTGCAGTAGGCCATCTCGCCGCCGCCGGCGCTGATGAAGGGGATCAGCGACTTGCCCTGGAGGGCGTCTCCTTCGGAGCCGTAGGCCCATCCGTGCTCCAACACCAGGTCCTGCCACTGCTTGAGGATGGGCGGCGTCGAGTACCAGTAAAAGGGATGCTGGAACGCCACGACGTCATGGTCGAGGAGCAGGCGCTGCTCGCGCTCCACGTCGATGTCGAGCCGAGGGTACGCCTCGTACAGATCGTGGAACGTCAGGTCCGGTGAATCGGGGATCCGCCGAATCAGCCTCCGGTGCACCCGTGACCGCTCGAGGGCGGGATGGGCGAAGAGGATGAGGACGCGTGCCATGACGGGGTTGAGCACCCCCCATGACGGCCTCGGTTCCCGTCCGGACAACGGCGCTACGCCATGGACTGGACGACGGCGCTACGCCGCCGACTGGACGAGGGCGCTATGCGGCCGGCATGAACGAGGGCACCCCGTTCTGCTTCGACTCCTGATCGAAGAGCCGGTAGTCGCACGTGAGCTCCTCGCCGGCGCGGACGGCCCGGCGCGTCACGGTGAACACCTCACCCGAGTCGTCGCAGTTGGGGTCGTCGGCGTGGTTCATGTACTTGGCGTTGTCGCCGCAGAGCACGTAGAGGCCCGCTTCGTCCAGGTACAGGTAGTGGCTCAGCCACGTTC
Source organism: uncultured Gemmatimonadales bacterium (assembly GCA_937983085.1). Taxonomy (GTDB): domain Bacteria; phylum Gemmatimonadota; class Gemmatimonadetes; order Longimicrobiales; family Gaopeijiaceae; genus UBA2589. The sequence goes on along the minus strand of CALJKZ010000062.1, from coordinate 1,280 downwards.
GAAAGCTCTCTGGGACCGCGGCCAGTTCTCCGGAGGTGAGCCTCCGGTCTACCCCCTCGGTGTACTCCCAGATGATGGAGCCGGCAGGCAGATCGGTAGCGGCGAACAGGCCCACGCCCGCGATGGGGCTCGGGGCCACGTACGTCGGAATACGCAACATCGAGAGTGATGTCCCGTGAGGACCGCCCCCCTCGTCGGAGCCGATCCCGGGGCGGCCAGGCCGCCCGTCCATCCTGGAAGCCCGAAGACCGGCGAGGCGGTCTGTCGGGGCCGGGCGAGGCATCGCTACGGCGACGGAAAATATCGCGGCGCCGGGCCGTCAGAAGAAGAGGTGCGTGCCGCGGGCGTGTTGGCTTGCACACGGATGAGTTTCGGTATATGTTCGGCCCCCTTTCCAAGGGCTCACCCTGTCGGCCGTCGGTGGGGTCGCCCGGATACGCGACGGTCTTCACCCGTGAGGAGGATGACGATGGACGGATCGATGCTGCTGCCCGAGTACGACCACGAGTTCGCAGAGACGCGCAAGGCCCTCGAGCGTGTTCCCGAGGACAAGTTCGACTGGCAGCCCCACGACAAGTCATTCACGCTGGGTCGCCTGGCTTCGCACATCGCCGAGATCCCCGACTGGATGGGGCCGACGCTCAACATGGATCTGCTGGACCTAGACGAGAGGCCGTACGAGCCGTTCGTCGCATCGTCCCGCGACGAGCTCCTGGAGGCCTTCGACAAAAGCGTTGCCGACGCTCGCGCGATCCTGGCGGACGCCTCCAGCGAGACCATGATGGAGAACTGGTCCATGAAGTGGGGTGGCGAGATCGCCATGAGCATGCCGAAGGCCGCGGTGGTCAGGAGCTTCATCTTCAGCCACAACATCCATCACCGGGCCCAACTTGGCGTCTATCTGCGCCTCCTCGGCGTTCCGGTTCCCGGTCACTACGGGCCCTCGGCCGACGAGGCCATGTAGGTCCCGGCAACACACTCGAGCTGTCCCCCCCGGGGACACGTCCCCGTCAGGATCCCCCCAGGGGACGCACACCTCCATCCGGCCAGCCCCGGGTGGGGGTGTGGCTTTTTGACGGAGCGCTGGAATGTCGATATAGTCACTTTGCATATAGTCACTCTGCATAGTATACCATGTCGCTTCGACCACCCTCCTCCGCGGCAGATCATCTGCCTCTGAAACCGACGCACTTCTGGATCCTCCTCGTGCTCCTCGACGGCGAGCTTCACGGGTACGGTCTCTTGAAGGAGATCGATGCGCGGACCGATGGTGCCGTGCG
>CALJKZ010000061.1 GCA_937983085.1 uncultured Gemmatimonadales bacterium | reverse complement strand
GGGAGCGGGTGAGCGCCGACGCCTCGACCCCGCCCGCCCACACCACATTGGCCGCAGCGACGCTCTCCTCGCCGACCCACACGACGCCATCGTCCACCTCGGTGACCATGGTGTCGAGGCGCACGTCCACGCCCAACCCCTGAAGCTGTTCCAGGGCCCGCCGCGACGCCTCCTCGCTCATGGTGGGGAGGAGACGGGGTCCGCCCTCGAGGAGGTAGACACGGGCGGTCTTCGTATCCACCCGCCGAAAGTCCTCAGGGATGGCCATGGCCGCGATCTCTCGGAGGGCCCCGGCCATCTCGACGCCCGTCGGTCCGCCTCCGATGACCACGAAGGTGAGCTTCGCCCGACGCGCGCCTTCGTCCTCCTCGAGTTCGGCCTCTTCGAAGGCCATGAGAACCCTTCGGCGGATCTCGATGGCATCGTCGATGGTCTTGAGGCCCGGGGCCCGCTGCACCCACTCGTCGTTGCCGAAGTACGCGGTGGTAGCTCCGGCGGCGAGGACCAGCCAGTCGTAGACGACGTCCTCCGCACCGACGCACAGCGTGCGCTCCTCCAGCGAGACCGAAGTCACCTCCTGGAGAAGTACCTGGACGTTGTTCTGCTTGCGCACGATGGCCCGCACCGGCTCGGCGATGTCGGCAGGAGACAGGGCCGCGGTGGCCACCTGGTAGAGGAGGGGCTGGAAGAGATGATGGTTCCGCCGATCGAGAAGGAGGACGTCGCAGTCGACCTTCGCCAGTCGGCGCACGACCTCCAAGCCCCCGAAGCCCGCTCCCACGACGACCACGCGCGGACGTCGGCTCACGAGCCCTCGGTCCCCGCCTCCGCGTCGCCGGAAGCCCCGTTGGCCACGTCCCCTCGCGACGGGAACGGGATGGGCAGCGTCGGAAGATCGAAGGCGCCGGGGAAATCGATCTCCACCTCCTTCTGCTTGCCGCTCCACGCCTCGATCTCCACCCGGTACACCGTGGTCTGCGCCAACTCGTCATCGGTGGTGGCGCGGTAGTCCCGCCCCGCCTGGAGGTGGGGGGCGTATTTGTCCAGCAGCATCTGGAGCGCCTCCTTCGCCTCCGCCTCGTCGTCGACGATGGAGCCCGTACCGAAGGCGGTGACGCCGGCGTACTCGATGCTGAACTCCAGCGCTTCCGGGGCCGGCAGCAGCCGGCCCATCCCGGCCACGCTGAACGCCACCTTCTCGGGATCGGAGAGATTCTCGCGGGTGCGTCCCGTTCGATGGGTGTGGAGGTAGACGCAGTGCCGACCGGCGTCGTAGACGAACAGGTTGGAGTTCAGGAAGGGCTGACCGTCGTCATCGACGGTGGCGAGGAATCCGTAGGGCGCGGCCTCCATGAACGCCCGCACCCACGCCTCGTTCTTGCCCCGGTCCCGCCGCCGCAGCCGGCTGCGCGGGTCGTCGATGCCCGCGTTGTCCGCTCCGACCTTCGGCCGCTGCGCCTCGGTCATGAGCCCGACCCGCCCACGTACAAGCGCTGGATGAGCTGCCGGTGCCAGAGCTCGTGACCGGCGATGATCCAGGCGAAGCTTCGGACGGTGAAGTCGTTCCCACTGGCCCGACCCCGGCGCATGGCGGCTTCATCGTCCATGGAGGCGAAGAGGTGGACGGTGGACCGGCGCACCGCGATCCACTCCTTGATGAGGTCGTCCATGGGCCGGGTGCCGGCGTTGGAGCGCATCGCCCACTCGTCCTGGTCCATGCCGGGCAGGTCGACGTCGTCCTCCCGCGCCATGGCCAGGGCACGGAAGGCGAACAGGCGCTCCGAGTCCAGGAGGTGCCCGACGACCTCCCGGAGATTCCACTTTCCTTCCTCGTACCGGTAGGTCTCCCGCTCGGGGGGCACCTCCAGGAGGGTCAGCGTTCCCGGGAGCTGGTCCCGAAGCGTCTCGAAGATGTTGCCGTCGGGCACCTGGGCGACGTAGCGGCCGTAGTACTCGGCATGCTCCGAGGCATCGGGTCGGCCCCAGGCGCTCATGGCGCCCGCCGGGGATGCGGGAGGACCGGGGCCTGGGCCGGACGGAGAGATGGCAGGCTTCGAGGCATGGGGCACCGCGTAGGGTTGGAGCCGCACGAGACAGGAACCGTAGGATCGCGCGGAGGCCATGGGCCGGGCAAGGACGCGACCGGACCCCTACTGCGCGGGCTGCCACTCCTCGGCCGTGACGCCGAACATGACGTGGTCCTCCCATCGGTCGGCGATCCGGAGGTACCGCTCGGCCTCGCCCTCCTTCCTCAACCCGAGCTTCTCCGCCACCCGCAGAGAAGCGGCATTGGTCGGCATGATGTTCGCCTGGACCCTATGCAGACCGAGACCGTCCGGCTCGGGAGCGAACGCCAGGTCCAGGAGGGCTCGCACACCCTCGGTTCCCACTCCCCGGCCCTGCTCCGACGCGCGAACCTGCCAACCGGCATACGCCGACTCGAAGACGCCCCGGACGATCTCGTTGAGGGAGAAGAGCCCCACCAAGCGCCCGTCGGGGTCGAAGCCACCCAGCCGCAGGTGGGTGCCGCGACGGGCTCCGCGGTCGGCCCGCGCCATCTCGTGCCGGAAGCGGTCGGCGTGGGTGATTCCGGGCGGCGACGCCGGGGTCCAAGGCGCCCAGGCCTCGAAGCTCTCCGCCACCATCCCGACGAAAGCGGCTTCGTCGCCCTGTCGTAACCGCCGAAGGGTCAGCCGCTCGGTGGTTCGCTCGAGGTCAGGCAGGCGTCGGCGAGAGGCCATGGGGCGTTCAGGACTCGGGGCCCTCCCGGGAGCCGAGGAGTTTTACGTCGAACGACTGCGCCGACCGAAGCTCGCGAACCTCTTCGGTGAGGGATTCCACCTGGTCGGTCAGGGCCATGATCTGCTCCTGGAGGCGGGGGTCCCCGCCCATCTTGAGCTCCTTCGCCAACGTCTCGATGAAGGGCTTGCCTCCGAGGCGGAGGGTCATGACCAAGGTCGCGCCCGTCACCGGCACCAGGACGATGAGAATGCCGAAAATCGGCACGAGGAAGTCGAGGCCCATCAGTTTTCTCCCATGATGCGTTCGATCTCCGCCACCGTACGAGGCGCGCTCGCCGAAAGGTTCTCGTAGCCCGACTCGGTGACGAGGATGACGTCCTCGATCATGATGGCGATGTCCAGGTCCGGCACGTAGATCTTCGGCTCCACGGTGAAGACCATGCCGGGTTCGAGAGGCGTGGTGTAGTCGCGTCCGTCGGTGGCCTCGAGCCCGATGTGATGGCCGATGTCCCGCACGCCGAGGCCCGCCACCGCGGTGTATCGGGTGAGCCCCCGCTCCTGGGTGAGGTAGTGGGTGGGGGACGGCATGAGCCCCCAGACCCGCTCGACGCCCATGGCGTCGATGTCCTCGTTCGCCTCCAGCCCGTGGGCCTGGAAGACCCCTGCAGCCGCCCGAATGACGTCGAGGATGGAGGCTCCCGGACGCACTTCGGCGATGGCCGCCTCCTGGGCCTCGAGGACGATCTCGTACAGGCGTCGTTGCTCGTCGGTGAAGCGTCCCGAGACGGGGAAGGTGCGACAGATGTCGGAACCGTACATGGCCCACTCGGCGGCCCCGTAGTCGATGAACACCAGGTCCCCGTCTCTCATGACCCGGTCCACGGAGTTGTAGTTCTCCGACCGGATGGTGAAGAGGGAGACGGCGTCCGGCCCGGACGCGACGATGGGAGGGAACGCCGGCCGGGGCGACCCGCCACGCTTCCACGCCCACTCCATGATCCCCGCCACCTCCAGGTCGTTCATTCCCGGTTCGATGCGACGCATGGCCTCCACCAGCCCCTCCGCGCTGATCTCGGCGGCGCGGCGCAGGGCATCGATTTCGTACGCGTCCTTGATGACGCGCATCCGCTCGATGGCGGGCGTCGCATCGGCGAGGTCCTGCCCGATAGCTTGGGACACGGACCCCTCGAGCTGCTGGCGCTGGGTCCGGGGCGCCGCGAGGCCGGGCGGAGCGTACAACTCCCCGTCCTCGGCGGCGAAGTACACTGTCGTGTGCGCTCGGGTCAGTTCCTGGAGGCGCGGAACGAAGTCCGCCAGGGGCGCGGTCTCTGCGATTCCCGTGGCTCGCTCGGCCTCGGAGCCCGGCTCGAGCCTCCGGATCAGCCGGTTCCAGGCAGCGTCCTGGAGTCGCGGATCCTGGAACGAGTACTGCGCCCCGGCGAACTGACGGTGCTCGGGAAGGAAGAGGATCTCCCGCGCACCACCCGCCGCCGCCGGCTCCATGTAGAGGATCGCGTAGGGCGACTCCACGCCGGTGAGATAGAAGAAGTTGGGCTCCTGCCTCTTCCGTCCGCCGTGGCGGATCATGTACTCGCCCGGGACGATGACGGGGGCATCGAGGACGTCGAGGAGGCGGGCCCGCCGTTCGGCGTAGACGTCGGGAGGGAAGGCCACATCGGACTGGGCAGAGCCCGGGGCGGGAGCAGCGACCAGCAGAGCCGCCCCGACGAGAGGCGTCGTCCATGCACGAAGGAACACTCGCGTCCTCACCGACACTCCTTGAAGCGGTACGACGGATGCCGGGAAAGTGCCCCGCACCGCCCGTCGGCGCCACGGGGACGGTCAGTTCCGGGGGCGCTCCAGACCGAGGGACCGGATCTTCCGGTGAAGCGTGCGAGGGGAGATCCCGAGAAGCTCCGCCGCCTGACCCTGGTGCCAGCCCATCCGATCCAGCGCCGCTTCGATGGCCTGCTTCTCCAGCTCGTCCAGGTTCAGCGAAGGCAGTCCCGCAGGTTCGCCGTCGGCAGTGGACGGAAGAGTCTGGACGGCGCCGGCCAATGACGCGCCGAGGTCGGACGCCCTCACGGTCTGGTCCCGAGCCAGCAGCGCCACCCGCTCGATGACGTTTCGAAGCTCACGCACGTTTCCGGGCCAGGGATAATTCACCAGTTGGTCCATGGCCGCGGGCTCGACGTGCCAAAGGTCCGCTTCGAGGGGCCTGAACTCCGCGAGGAAGTGCGACACCAGCAGAGGGATGTCTCCGCGCCTTTCTCGGAGGGGGGGCAACTCGATCTCGATAGCATTGATCCGGTAGAGGAGATCCTCCCGGAAGACGTCCTCTTCCACCAGCTCCTTGAGCGGCTGGTTCGTGGCGGAGACCAGGCGGAAGTTGGTGGGGAACTCCTTGAGTCCACCCACGCGCCGGAAGCGTTTGGTCTCCAAGACGCGAAGGAACTTGGCCTGGAGGGTGGTGGCGAGGTCGCCGATCTCGTCCAGGAAGAGCGTCCCACCGTCGGCGAGTTCCACGAGTCCCACCTTCTTGGTGGCCGCCCCGGTGAAGGCACCCTTCTCGTGCCCGAACAGCTCCGACTCGGCGAGAGCCTCGGAGACGGCGGCACAGTTCAGTGCCACCAGAGGCTCGTTGGAACGGCCCGAGAGTCGATGAAGCTCGCGGGCGATGAGTTCCTTTCCCGTCCCGGACTCTCCGCGCACCAGAACCGAGACATCGGAATCGGCCACCCTGGCAAGGAGCCTCAGCGCCTCGTTCAAGCGAGGATCCTGCGTGATGATGCTCACTTCCGAGGCCTCGCGCCGCGCCACCGCTCCGAGCCGCTCCGAACGGGCGATCACCTCCCGGGCCTGAGCCGCCTTCCACACCAGGGTCACCAGACGGTCCCCGTCGACCGGCTTCTCGAGGAAGTCATAGGCGCCGAGCTTCATGGCCCGGGTGGCCGTGGCCACGGTTCCCTGCCCGCTCAGGAAGATCACCTGCGGCCGGTGCGGGTCCCCGCCCACCGCCTCGAAGACCTCCAGACCGTCCAGGGCCGGCATGGCCAAGTCGAGAATGGCCACGTCGAAGACCTGCTCGCGGAGGGCCCGGAGGGCCTCGATGCCGTCGGAGGCCAGGGTGACGCGGTGCCTTGAAGCCTCGGACTCGCGGAGAATGGCCTCCACGAGAATTCTCTGGTCCTCGTCGTCGTCGGCCACGAGGACGGAGATGACCTGATCGGAGCGTGGTGTCATGCCCTGTCTGTAATGGTCGTCCGGACCCTTCCGCAAGCATACAGACAAAAAAAAGCCCCGCAGGCGAACCTGCGGGGCAAGAGGGGCTACCCAACTTCGGGGGGGCGGGTAAACACCCTCTCGGGGGGGATGGTCGGGCTACGGGACCGACCCTGGGGGGATTCAAGCCATCAAACTCGCTTTTCCCAGCGCTTGGCCGGGGAGAAGAACGGCCCCGTAGCCCTTGTGTCTTGTTGACCACTGGTAAGGGCAATACGGGTGCCACAGGACGTGCCAGACCGGATTGCCCCGTCGTACGGGGCTTCTCCGAACATCGGGGCCGCTGCAGGGGTCTCTACCCGCAGCGACAAAGTGACCGAATCGGCCACCGTGACCGGACACGCTGACCGACCCGGATGGATTGCTTGAATTTCCAAGCATTTCCGGCGCCGACGCCTTATCTTGCGGCGACCGAGTGGCTCGTGGTTGGCCCCCCTCCCCCGCCGCCCCCCTACGAAGACCGATGACGGACTCGGTGCCACAGCGAATCGAGACGCTCTCCGCCCAACTGTCCGGGCTGGAAACCGCCGCCGCTCGCCTACCGGACGATCCCAGCGTCGGCGTGTCGGTGCGCCGCATCGCCCGGTCCCTGGAGGGTGCGGCGCGGGGACTCGGCCTCGACGAGGTGGCCGCCGGCGCGATGGCCATCCAGCGCGCGGCCGACGCCCACCTCGCCCGGAGCGTGGAGAACTTCCTCCTCCGCATCGTCGAGTTGAGAGACCAACGGCCTGACGACGACGCCACGATCCTGGTCGTCGAGGACAACAAGACGGTGGCCACCGCCACCACCGCGTACCTCAAAGGAGAGG
>CALJKZ010000060.1 GCA_937983085.1 uncultured Gemmatimonadales bacterium | reverse complement strand
TGTTGGAAAAGCTGGGGGCCGCGGGATTGTTGGCGATGGCGTCGATCTCGGCGGAGTGGTCCGTGGCCGGCGCGGTGGGCTCCTCGAGGTTGAACGCCCGCTCCGACGGCGCCTCGGACATCACCTGGAGGCCGAGCTCTTCCACTCCGGTGATGAAGCGCTCCTCCCGTCCCTGGACGACCGACGCGAAGACGTTGGCTACGAGTCCGGCGAGGAGGCCGAGCAGGGTCGTGTCGAAGGCGAAGGAGAGGCCGGAAGCGACCTCACCCAACTCCGACGTGACTGCGTCGATCTCGTCGATGCTCACGTTGGTGGTGAGGAACTCGGAGAAGCCACCCACCGCCAGGCTGATTCCGAGGACCGTGCCGATGAAGCCGAGAATGGGCATGGCCCAAATGAAGAGCTTTACAGCACGGTAGCCGGATGCCGCGGAGTCGGCGTCGAGATCGGCCTGGTGGCGGACGAGCTCGTGGGCACGCCGGGCATCCACCGTGTCCAGATGTCGGAGAAGCCAGAGCATGCGCCGACCCACCGGGCGGGCCAACAGGCCTCGATCCCACGCCCGCAGACGGTGGAGCGTAGCCCGGGTGGGTTCATGCGCCACCATCGTGGGAAGCTGCTTCACCTCCGACCGCTCGAGGTCCTTTTCGTTGGTGAGGGCCACGCGGAGTTTCAGGGTCAACTCGGCGGCAGTCCATACGAAGACGAATAAGATCAGCCCCGGTACGACGCCCATGAGCCAGCCACCGGCGGTTCGGAACAGCCGGTAGACGTACGAATCCACCGGGATCGTCGAGTTGAGGAGCTGTTGGAGGGCGATAGCCAGAACGAGAGCCGCGAAGAACGGAATGATGGCTTCGCTGCCTCGAGACGCCGACGAACGGGCCTTGCGACGAGGCGTTCCCGGACCCGGTTGGCTCGGTGGAAGCGCCGAACTCGGAGGACCCGGCTGGCCAGACGGCGGCGGCGGGGTCTCGGGCCCGGGCCGGCCGGAAGGCGGGGTCGTGGGCCCGGGCCGGCCCGAAGATGTAGGCGGGGTCGCGGGGGCCGGCTGGCCGGCGCCGTCACCGGCCGGTTTCATATCGTCCAATTCAGATACCCGTGGGTGTCAGGTCGGAATTCGTGCCGACGGTCGAGGAGCGGTGCTCAATCATTGGTGTCGCCCTGGCTGTCCTTGGAACGTAGTAGATCGGTTACCGAGCCCCCGGCGATGACGTGCGTGAAGGGAAAGTCGATCTCCATCGGCGTCCATTGCACGGTAAAACCGTCGGCGATGGCCAGGTCCCTGGCTCGCCGAAACTCGACAACGCTGGCGCTGTCGACTTCGAAGGCGATCCAGTGCTCATCCGGGTCCAAGTCGGCGAGGAGGGTCGCATATCGTGAGCTTCGGTCAAGCTGATGCAGGCTGTCACCGACAGCGCCCGGCCGCACCTCGATCTCCAAGGACAGGGTCCGCATCGCGTCGCCGAACTGAGCGAACCGCCCGTCGTAGCTGAGGGAGTAGTCGAACCAGCCGTCGGATACCGATCGTGCGTTTGCTTGCTCCACGAAGATGGGCACATCCCGGGCCGGCACGATCTCGATGCCGCTCAGGAGCTGGCTGAGGGGGCCTCGTACGTCGACGGCGCGCACCGTGCCGCTCTCCGCCAGAACGACCACCGGGTCGCTCCCGGAGGGGATGGCCCGTACGACGGGGACCCTGGCCTCATATGAGGCAGACCCGAGCTCCAGGACCGTGTAGATGACGAGGAAGAGCATGACGCCGACGAGGCAGGACAGGATGTCCATGAGGGAGTCGAGGTCCAGCTCGCCGGAGCGGTCGCGGTAGCGGGGCTTTCGATACACGTCAGCGCACCTGGATGCGGCGAAGGTCCTGATCGATGGGTTCGGGCACGACGGCGATCCCCAGCAGCTCGATGTAGCTGCTGATCTTCGGCAGCGTCCGGAATCCACTCGGCCTGACCAGAAGCACCACGTATCGGTTCTCCGCCAGCGAAACGCCCGAGATCGCCCGGCCGCTGTCCGTCCCGACGATGCGGTCGAACACGTGATCGGGGAGATCGTCGTAGGAGACCTGGGCGAGGTCGGTCTCGAACGTGACGCTCTCGCCGCCGGGAAGAAGGGCCAACTCGCTCCCATCCCACGTCATCCAGGTGGGTACGCGCCCCTGCAGCGGCCCCCCGACTTCCACGGGGACCTCGTCACTCACGTACTCCACCGCCTTGTCGGCGCCAAGTGAAACCGTCGCCACCGTGGCCAGGACGAAGACCATGACGCCCAGGGTGCACGCCAGGATGTTGAACATGGGGAAGAGGGAGACGCCCTCCTCGTCGTTGCCCTGCAGGTTCGCCATGGAGCTCCGTCGAGTACGGTCTGGGTCGCCGACACGGCGTCGGGATGAATCGTGAACGTACGAAGAAGATCGCGAACCCCTCAACAACCGGCACCTCCAGCCGTTGGCGGAGGGCTCGGCAGACCTCGCCGACTACTCGTACCGCCTCCCGGCAAGATGTACCGGATGAGGGGTCGGTAGCAGACCTCGGCGGGAAATCGCTCAGTCGCTGCAAGTCACCAGTGGGCAACGGCTTGAGAAGCTGGCAGGCCGCCTGGCATCGCCCTTGTTGAAAGGGGGCTCAGAAGGTGCGCGCGCGGCCCGGCCGAGTCGGGGCGTCGTCGCGGCCGCTGCAGGTCCGAAAGCGGACCGCGGGCCCAGGGGGGGCCGCGTCCTCAGCGACGATGGAGAAGCTCGCAATGTCCGGGACCACACGAAGAACTCTCGGGCGTTTCGCCCTGTCCGCGGCCCTGCTCGGCGCTTTGGCTTGCAGCACCGACCCCATCGCCCTCGATCTCGTCGTGTGCGAGTCGGGCACGGGGCCCGAATGCGTCGATGGCACGCTGAACCTCATGGTCTCGGGACTTCCCGAGTCCATGAACGCATCGGTCATCATCAGCGGGCCAGACGGATTCAGCCTGACGGTCACGTCATCCCAGACCTTCCAGGTCCTCTCGGGCGACTACACCGTAGAGGCTCTCCCGGTGGAAGGCATCGCAGGAAGCTACGATCCGGAAACCGCCGTGCAGACGGTGTCGGTCTCAGGGAATGCCGAGGTGGAAATCAATTACGTGCAAGCTGGCACGGGAGGCTGAGTCCGGTTCGTCACGCCGGCGCCCGTTCCATTCCGACACCTCCGGTAGGGGACTATTCCCGGAGGTAGTGGCACCCTCTGCTGACCGTGTTTCGCCGGGCGGCCTCGGCTACGCTCCGGGCGGCGACGATGCCGTTTCGCAACTCCAGTAGCTCGCGGCTGAGGCGCGTCGATCGGTAGAACCGTTCGATGCGGTGACCCAGATAGCCCAGGTCGTCACACGCCCGCTTGAGGCGCCTCCGCGTGCGTACGATGCCGGCGTAATTCCACATCGTGGACCGGATGGAGTTCCAGTCCTGCTGGAAGAGGACGGGGTCGACCTCGTCCTCGGACCCCGCCGAATCCCATGCAGGGATGCGAGCGTAGACCGGATCCAACTCCTTGGAGGCGCCGGCCTCGACGTCTCCCACGCAAGCCGCGCCCGCCTTCCATCCCCAGACCAGCCCCTCGAGGAGAGAGGTAGAGGCCAGGCGATTGGCCCCGTGTAGCCCGGTGCAGCTCACCTCCCCCACGGCGTAGAGCCCACGCACGTCCGGCACCTTGCCGTCGAGATCGACGAGGAC
>CALJKZ010000059.1 GCA_937983085.1 uncultured Gemmatimonadales bacterium | reverse complement strand
GGATGGACAGCCCGGAGAAGCTCCGGGCCCGCCCGGCGGTGGGCAGCACGTGGTTTGCGCCGGTCATGTAGTCGCCGTGGGCCACCGAGGCCCACGGCCCCACGAAGGTCGTCCCCGAATTGCGGAGGGAACGGGCGTGGGCGGCGGCGTCGGCGGTCATGATGGAGAGGTGCTCGGGGGCGTACCGGTCGGTGAAGTCCAGCGCCTGCTCCATGGACTCGGCGATGAGGATGCCGCCTTCGTCGGCGAGGGCGCGCCGGGCGATGTGCCCCCGGGGAGCGTCCTCCAGCAGATCGACGAGGGTGCGCTCCGTCTCGTCGGCGACCCGTCGAGACGTGCTCACCAGAACACACGATGCGTCGGGGTCGTGCTCGGCCTGGGCCAACATCTCGTGTGCGGCGAAGCGGGGATCGCCGGTTTCGTCGAGGAGGACGAGGACCTCCGAGGGGCCGGCCGGCGAGTCGATGAGCACCGTGCCCGCCACCTGCCTCTTGGCCTCGGTGACCCAACGGTTGCCCGGACCGACGATGGCGTCCACGGTGGGCACCGACTCGGTACCGTAGGCCAGGGCTGCGACGGCGCCGGCTCCGCCCAGGGCGTACAGCCGGTCGGCCCCGGCGATGGCGCAGGCGGCCAGGACCGCGGCGGGCGGACGGCCGTCGGGACCCGGAGGCGAACACACCACCACGTCGTCGACCCCCGCGGCCTTGGCGGGGACGACGCCCATGAGCACGGAGCTCGGGTAGGCGGCGGTCCCTCCCGGCGCATAGACTCCGACGCGCTGCAGGGGAGCCCAGGTGCGGGTGATGCGCACGCCCGGTTCGACCTCCACCACGACGTCTTGGGGCACCTGGGCGGCGTGGAAGGTCCGGATGTTCTCCGCCGCCCGTTCCAGTCCCCGGCGGACCGATGAATCGAGGGCGTCCAACGCCTCGTCCCATGCCTCCGGGGAGACCTCGAGGGAATCCAGCTCCACGCCGTCGAAGCGGCTCGCCATCTCCCTCAGCGCCTCGTCTCCCCGCAGCCGGACGTCGGCAACGAGGGCGGCTACGGCCTCGCCGACACCCTCGGACTCCATGGGCTGTCGGTGGATGAGCGGACCCAGCTCGGCCTCGGTCAGCGTCGACAGGTGTCCCCGGACCCTCACGTCGACACGGTTCATGGCATCAGCCTCTCGATGCGAGTCACCAGGATGCCTTCGGCGCCGAGCTCCTTGAGCCGGGCGATGGTCTGATAGACCTGTTCGACGTCCACGACGGCGTGGGCCGCCACCCAGGCGCCCGAATCCATGACCTCCACGATGGTGGGGCCCGACAGGCCGGGGATGATCTGACGCACCTCGTCCAGCCGGTCCCGGGGCACGTTGGCCATGAGATACCGCTTGGCGCGAGCCCGAAGGACCGATTCCAGAGCGGTGGAGAGGTCCTCGATGGCCTTGACCAGACCGCCATCGGACATGGCCTCGCGGCTCGCCACGAGGCGGGCACTGGAGTGGAGGAGGGTCTCCACTTCCCGGAGGCCGTTCACCCGGAGTGTCGATCCCGTGGACACCAGGTCGACGATGACGTCGGCCACGCCCAGGTGAGGGGCGATCTCCGCGGCGCCGCTCACCCCGGCGATCTCGATGGGAATCCCCAGCGACTCGAAGTGACGACGGGCGATGCGGGGAAAGGACGTCGCCACGCGGGCACCGGCAGGGAGATCGGCGGCGGTGCGGATGGAGCTCTCGTCACGGACCGCCAGAGCGAGCCGGCATCGGCCGAAGCCCAGGTCCAGCACCTCGTGGACGTCCTTCCCGCTCTCGGCCACCAGGTCCGCGCCGGTCACGCCCAACTCGGCGGCACCGTCGGCCAAGTACTCGGGAATGTCGGCGGCCCGGACGAAGATCGCCTGGAAGTCGTCACCGAGAGAGGCCATCAGAGCCCGATCCGCACGGAACTCGGGCTTCAGTCCGGCCTCCTCGAAGAGGTCCAGAGCCCGTTCCGAGAGCCGTCCCTTGTTGGGGAGGGCGACGCGTATACGCCGATCCTGGCCCGGCTTCGCGTCGTTTGCTTCGCTGCTCATCATCATGTTCCTGGTGTAAAAAAAAACGCGCCCCGTCGTCTGACGGGCCGCGAGAGAATGCTTGCTTCGGATCCGGATCCTAGGCGCGCACCATTCCCTCGCCGCCCGAGTGGGCCGCGTGATGATGGTGATGCCGGGGGTGGATCAGCGTTGTCATGGGACGCGAAAGCTCGACCCACCCCTGGAAGGCGTCAACCCCGGGCGGCGACGATGCCGCTCCATGGACGCACGCTTTATCATCATCAACCCCGCGGAGTCCGTGGCCGGACTTCATGGGCCCACGCGAACCCCGATCAACGAGGAGGTTTCGGCACCCGCCGACATGGACGAGCCCATCCGCATACGTGGTGCGCGCCAGCACAACCTGAAGGGGATCGACCTCGATCTCCCCAGGCGGAGCCTCACCGTCATCACGGGTCCCTCGGGGTCGGGCAAGAGCTCCCTCGCGTTGGACACCCTCTTCGCCGAGGGGCAGCGGCGGTACGTCGAGTCCCTCTCCACGTACGCCAAGCAGTTCCTGGAGCGCATGGAGAAGCCCGACGTCGACTCGGTGGAGGGGATCTCGCCGGCGGTGGCCATCGAGCAGAAGAACCCCACCAAGACGAGCCGCTCCACCGTGGGTACGGCCACCGAGGTGTACGACTACATGCGCCTCCTCTGGTCCAGGGTCGGCCGCACTCACTGCCCCGAGTGCGACCGTTGGGTCCGGCCCGACACCGTGAGCGGGGCAGTGGACCGGGTGCTCGATCTGCCCGAGGAGACCCGCATCCGGGTCGCCTTCCCGCTCCCCCGGAGCGAGGAGATCAAGCACGAGTTGGTCGTGGCCAACCTCAGGGCCATGGGCTTCGTACGGGTCCTCGTCGATGGAGCCACGCAGGACCTCTCGGGCCCCGACGCCGACACCCCGGAGGGCCTGGGCCTCGACGTCACCGCGTCGGACGAGATCCTGGTGGTGGTGGACCGCCTGAAGGTGGACTCCAGCGACTCCGATCGCCTCGCTGATTCCCTGGGCACGTGCTTCGTGGAGGGCGACGGCGAGGCCGTGGTGCTGGTGGCCGACGAGGTGGAAGGAGAGCCCGACCGCCTGCTCTTCACCGAGCACTTCCGCTGCCCGGACCACCCGGAGGTGGAGTTCCTGGAGCCGACGCCCCAGCTCTTCTCCTTCAACAACCCCTACGGCACGTGCTCCGAGTGCACCGGGTTCGGGGCGACCCTGGAGTACGACGAAGACCTCATCGTTCCGCTGCCCGACCGCTCCCTTCGTCAGGGCGCCGTCGATCCCTGGACCAAGCCCCGCTACAAGAAGGAGCGGAAGCGGCTCCTGGAGTTCGCCCGGGACCGCGGCGTCTCCACCGACGCACCGTGGGACGAGCTTCCCCGGGACTTCCGCGAGGCGGTCCTCCGGGGGACCAAGGGCTTCAAGGGCATCATCCCTTTCCTCGTCTCGCGGGAGAGGAAGCGCTACAAGGCCTACATCCGGGTCTTCCTGCGACAGTACCAGAGCCCGACGACGTGCAAGGCGTGTGGCGGGGCCCGGATTCGGTCCCAGGGCCTCTACGTCCGCGTGGGCGACCGGACCATCGCCTGGGTGGGGGAGCTTCCCCTGGAAGAGCTCTCCGTGTGGTTCGACGAGCTGGAACTGAGCGCCATGGAGGAGCAGATCGCCGAGACGATCCTCCGCGAGTTGAGGGCGCGGGTGAGCTTCCTCGTGGACGTCGGCCTGGGCTACCTCTCGCTGAGCCGCCAGATGCGCACGCTCTCGGGTGGTGAGGCCCAACGCATCAACCTGGCCAACTCCCTGGGTTCGGCGCTGGTGGATACGCTCTACGTGCTGGACGAACCCACCGTCGGGCTCCACCCCCGGGATACGGGAGCGCTCCTCGACCTCCTTCAGAGACTACGCGCCGCGGGAAACACGGTGGTGGTGGTGGAGCACGACGCCCAGGCCATCCGCGTCTCGGACCATGTCGTCGAGCTGGGCCCGGCGTCGGGGGAACTGGGGGGTGAGGTCGTCTTGCAGGGCGCGCCCGGCGCGCTTCTGGAGCAGGACACGGCCACGGGTCGGTACCTCTCCGGCGCGTCACCCATCGAGCCGGCCCATCGGCCTCGTGCCTTGGATGGCCCGGCGCTGGTCCTTCGGGGCGCCCGGCAGCACAACCTCCGCGGAGTGGACATCGAGGTGCCCCTCGGCGCCATGACGGTGGTGACCGGCGTGTCGGGGTCGGGCAAGTCGACCCTCGTCCACGACGTGCTGTACCGGGCTGCCGAGCAGGAGCTTGGGACGGGCGAGACCAGCGCTAAGGAGCACCTCGGGGAGCCGGTGGGGGAGTACGAGGCCCTGGAGGGCGTGAGCCATTTGGCCGAGGTGGTGCTCGTCGACCAGTCTCCCATCGGGCGCACCCCGCGCTCGAACCCCGTGACGTACATCAAGGCGTGGGACGAGGTGCGGAAGCTCTTCGCCCAGACGCCCATCGCCCGGGAACGCGGCTACAAGCCCGGCCACTTCAGCTTCAACGTGAAGGGCGGCCGCTGCGAGGAGTGCAGCGGGGCCGGGGCCGTGGAGGTGGAGATGATCTTCATGGCCGACGTGTACGTGCCCTGTGATGCCTGCGGCGGGAAGCGATACAAGCGCGAGATCCTCGATGTGAAGGTCCGGGGGCGAACCATCGCCGAGGTCCTGGATCTCACCGTGGACGAAGCCATCCGTTTCTTCATCCGCGAGCGGAAGCTCGGCAAGACGCTGTGGCAGCTGCAGCAGGTGGGGCTGGGATACCTCCGCCTCGGGCAGCCAGCCACGACGTTGTCGGGGGGCGAGTCACAGCGCCTGAAGATCGCCCGGGAGCTGGCCAAGGCGTCGGGCAAGAAGGGTCGGAAGCTGTACATCCTCGACGAACCCACCACCGGCCTGTCGGGCGAAGACGTGCGCAAGCTGGTCGAGGTCCTGGGCCGCCTGGTGGACGCGGGCAACACGGTCCTGGTCATCGAGCACAACCTCGACGTCATCCGCGTCGCCGACTGGGTCATCGACCTGGGTCCCGGGGCAGGAGCGCGGGGTGGGGAAGTGGTGGGAATGGGCCGTCCCCAGGACATCGCCTCCATTCCCGAAAGCCATACGGGGCGGTATCTGGCTGAAGCTCTCCGCGAACTCGAGGCCCGGGTCTGAGGAGCCGTCGGAGATGACGGCCGGCCGGACCCCCGTCGTCAGTGTGCTCCTCCCCGTCCGCGACGGGGCAGCCCATCTGGACGAGGCGCTGGAGTCCATGGTGGCGCAGACGCTGGCCGACATCGAGATCGTGGTAGTGGACGACGGCTCCACCGATGCCACCCCCGACGTCCTCGCCCGATGGGCGGACCGTGATCCCCGCATCCGGACGACGAGGCAGCCCCCGAAGGGTATCGTCGCCGCCCTGGAGCGGGGGAGGGCCCTGGTCCGGGGCGAGTTCGTGGCCCGCATGGACGCCGACGACGTCTCGAAGCCCGGCCGGCTCGAGGCGCAGCTGGACCTCATGCGGTCCCGAGCCGACCTCTCGGCGTGCGGCTGCGGGGTGCGCTACTTCCCTCGGGCCGTGGTCCGGGCCGGCGCGCGACGCTACGAGCGTTGGATCAACAGCCGGGTGCAGCCCGACGAGATCGACGCAGGGATCTTCGTCGAGTGCCCTCTCCCCCACCCGACGTTCTTTCTCCGCGCCGACGCCCTCGAGGCCGTGGGGGGCTACCGGGATACGGACGGTCCCGAGGACTACGAGCTCATCCTGCGCATGTGGTCCCAGGGTCACCGCTTCGGGAAGGTGGCCGACGTGCTGCTCCATTGGCGAGAGGGTGAGGACCGGCTTTCCCGAAGCGATGCGCGGTACGCCCCGGAAGCCTTCCTGGCTACGAAGGTCGACTACCTGTGCCGGACGGTGCTGCAGCCGACGCCGCGACCCAGTCGACGTACCGCCCGGGCCGGGCTCCGCAGCGTCGTCATCTGGGGCGCCGGGCCGGTGGGCAAGGCGCTGTCCCGTGCGCTCCAGGGTGCCGGCGTCGAAGTCGCCGCCTTCGTCGAGTTGGACCCCCGGAAGATCGGCCAGGAGATCCACGGAGCACCGGTCCTGGATACTCCGGCGGGCCTGGCCCTGGGAGGCGTCGGCGCAGGGGGCCAAGCGGGGACGGAATTCCACCTCGCGGCCGTCGGTCAGGAGGGCGCCCGGGGGCAGATCAGGGGGCTCCTGGAGGGAGCGGGAAAGCGACCGTTGAAGGACTTCGTCGCGGTGGCGTGAGCAGGCCCCTGTCGACCTCGCGAAAATCCTTGTGGTTCAAGGCTTTTTCCGCCTTGGTGACAGGTCCGCACGGGGTTATTTTTCAGGGCCTTGGAGGCCGCCGCGCGTAGCCTCTTGGAGAATCCCCCGACGTGCCCCAAAAGAGGTCCCGTTACGGCGGTGACCCTGACCCCAGGAGTGAGCGCTTGCCCGAGGCCGGACACGTCTCCGAGGTGCGCCTCGCGCCCCTGCCCCGATTCAAGACAGGAAGCACATCCGTATGAGTGACGAGCTCGAGTTCGGAGGCGGAGAGGGAGGCGGACAGACCGTTCTCTCGCGTCTACTCGAAGACGAGATGAGGGAAACGTTCATCGACTACTCGATGAGCGTCATCG